>JASHTE010000048.1 GCA_030040695.1 Vulcanimicrobiota bacterium
AGGGGCGGAGCTCCGGAGTCGAGGGACCATCGAAAGACTCTGCGCCGAGCCGTCGACTTTGCTCACGGAGTTTGCGTGAGCGCGCGAAGCGCAGTCGAAGGGCCCGCTGAGCTCAGAATGACAAGAACTTCAACGCTCTGCAACAATAGCGTCGCAGGCTTGCACGAGTGTGAGGCTTTTGCCCACGCGGATCATACGCATGCCCGCGTTCCGGGCCGCTTCGACGTCCTCGTCTTTATCGCCGACATACACACACGCTGACAGCTCGACACCGAAGGCACGAGCTGCGTCGAGCAAGAGCTTCGGTTTAGGCTTCCTGCAGTCGCAGTCGTCCTCGGGCGCGTGCGGGCATATGAACCAGCCGTCGAACGGGCCGAGCAGCTCCTCGATCCGCCGGTTCACCGCTTCCATCTGTTCCGCGGTGATCACACCACGCCCGATCCCGCTTTGATTGCTGACGACGCCGAGCTTTACTCCGGCACTGCGGAGACGATCCATACACTCGCGCGTGCCTTCAACAGGCGATACCTTATCAGGATCGCCGTTATAGGGCACGTCGACGACGATCGTCCCATCCCGATCGAAGAGAACCGCCCGCACGCGAGAACCTACGGCGCGACGTATATCTCTGCGCCCTTCTCCAGGAACTCTTTCGACTTCTCGGCCATGCCGGATTGCGCGTACTCGCGCACCTCCTGCGTGATTTTCATCGAGCAGAAGTGCGGGCCGCACATCGAGCAGAAGTGCGCAACTTTCGCGCCGGGGGCGGGCAGCGTCTCGTCGTGGAATTCGCGGGCCGTCTCCGGGTCGAGCGAGAGCTCGAACTGATCCTCCCAACGGAACTCGAAGCGCGCCTTCGACAAGATATCGTCCCAGTGGTGTGCGCGCGGATGTCCCTTCGCGAGATCGGCGGCGTGCGCCGCAATCTTATAGGCGATCACGCCGTCCTTCACGTCCTTCTTGTTCGGCAAACCAAGGTGCTCTTTCGGCGTGACGTAGCAGAGCATCGCCGTGCCGAACCAGCCGATCATCGCTGCACCGATCGCACTGGTGATGTGGTCGTAGCCTGGAGCGATGTCGGTGACGAGCGGTCCGAGCGTGTAAAATGGCGCCTCGTCGCAGATCGCAAGCTGCTTCTCCATGTTCTCCTTGATGAGATGCATCGGGACGTGGCCGGGGCCTTCGATCATCGTCTGCACGTCATGCTTCCACGCGATCTTCGTGAGCTCGCCGAGCGTTTCGAGCTCCGCGAACTGCGCATCGTCGTTCGCATCTGCGGTGCAACCGGGCCGCAGGCCGTCTCCGAGCGAGAAGGCAACGTCATACGCCTTCATGATCTCGCAGATCTCTTCGAAGTGCGTGTAGAGGAAGTTCTCTTCGTGATGCGCGAGGCACCACTTCGCGAGGATGGAACCGCCGCGGGAGACGATGCCGGTAATCCGTTGCGCCGTGAGCGGGACGTACCGCAAGAGGACGCCGGCATGAATCGTGAAATAGTCGACGCCCTGCTCCGCCTGTTCGATGAGCGTCTCGCGATAGAGCTCCCAGGTCAGCTCCTCCGCTTTGCCGTCAACCTTCTCGAGCGCCTGATAGATGGGCACCGTGCCGATCGGCACGCATGCATTGCGAAGAATCCACTCGCGCGTCTCGTGAATGTTCTTGCCGGTCGAGAGATCCATCACTGTGTCGGCGCCCCAGCGGGTCGCCCACGTCATCTTCTCGACCTCCTCCTCGATCGACGACGTCACCGCGGAGTTCCCGATGTTCGCATTGATCTTCACGAGGAAGCTGCGTCCGATGATCATCGGCTCGCTCTCGGGATGGTTGACGTTCGAAGGAAGGATCGCGCGGCCACTCGCGATCTCGGAGCGCACGAGCTCCGGCTCGACCGCTTCGCGCAACGCGACGAACTCCATCTCCGGCGTGATCTCGCCGCGGCGCGCATAGTGCATCTGCGTCACGTTCGCGCCCGGCGTCGCGCGACGCGGCGGGCGCGCACTCGGGAAACGAAAGAGCGAAGGCGGCGCGCAGACCTGCGTGTCGCCGCGCGCTTCGATCCACGCCTCGCGCAGCGGCGGCAAACCCGCGCGAACATCCGTCGTGACGTTCGGATCAGTGTACGGACCGCTCGTGTCGTAGAGGGCGTGCGTCGTACCGTCTGTTAGGTCGACGGCTCGCATCGGCACGCGGATTCCGTCGCGCCCTTCCAGATAGATCTTGCGCGATGATGCTTTGGGAAACGTGATAGCCATGTTCTCGCTCCTTCCTCCGCCGGCATTATCCGGTTCAGGTCTGGCGGTCGGCGTTAAGCCCTCTCAGCCCGCCTTCGCGAGCTCCCGCGTAGGCATGTGCTTTACCCCGCAAGGAACGAGGCCTGCCGGGAGAATGGAGCGGATTGGCTCGCTCTGGATCGGCGATTGGCTCAGTCCATCCGCATGAGCGGTGCCGGAAGGCGCCAAAGGAGCCGGCGTATGGGCACCATAGCACCTCTGACCGCTTCTTCGGACGGCGACCCGCAAGAGACACGCGAGTGGATCGAGGCAATGCACGGCGTGCTCACGGCGGAGGGGCCGGAGCGAGCACGAGAACTCGTGCGCGCTGTCGCGGAAGAGGCGTGGCGAGGGGGAGCGCATGTCTCGCTCGGCGACGAGACACCCTACGTCAACACGATTCCGCCCGAGGCGCAAGCGCCGTTCCCCGGCGACCGCGCGATCGAGGCGCGTTTGCGCCACTACGTGCGTTGGAACGCGCTCGCAATGGTCGTGCGCGCGAACAAACTGAGTTCAGAGCTCGGAGGCCACGTCGCGACATTCGCTTCGGCCGCGACGCTCTTCGACGTCGGCCAGAATCACTTTTTCCGCGCGCCGACGGAGTCGTTCGCCGGTGACATGATCTACTTCCAAGGGCATTCATCGCCCGGGGTCTACGCGCGCGCGTTTCTCGAAGGTCGCATCTCGCAAGAGCAGCTCGAGAACTTTCGCCAAGAAGTGCACGGAAGAGGCTTGTCGTCCTATCCGCACCCGTGGCTCATGCCGAGCTTCTGGCAATATCCGACGGTTTCGATGGGGCTTGGCGCGATCATGTCGATCGCGCAGGCGCGCTTCATGCGCTACCTCGGCGATCGAGGCCTCATCACGGCAGGCGATCGCAAAGTCTGGACATTTCTCGGCGACGGCGAGATGGACGAGCCCGAGTCACTCGGCTCGCTCTCGCTTGCCGGGCGAGAGAGGCTCGACAACCTGATTTGGGTCGTCAACTGCAACTTACAACGTCTCGACGGCCCCGTTCGCGGAAACGGCAAGATCATTCAAGAGCTCGAGCGTGTCTTTCGCGGCAACGGCTGGAACGTGATCAAGGTTATCTGGGGAAGCAACTGGGATCCGCTCTTGGCTGCCGATCACACCGGGCGGCTCGTGCAGCTCATGGACGAGTGCGTCGACGGTGATTATCAGACGTTCAAGTCGCGTGACGGGCGTTTCGTGCGCGAAAAGTTCTTCGGACGTTACCCTGAGACCGCGGCACTCGTCGCAAATTGGACCGACGATCAAATCTGGGCTTTGCAACGAGGCGGGCACGACCCCGCAAAAATCTACGCGGCGTACAAGGCCGCATTCGAGCATCGCGGCCAACCAGTCGTCATCCTCGCGAAGACGATCAAGGGCTACGGCATGGGCGGCGCCGGTGAAGCACAGAACATCGCGCATCAGGCGAAGAAGATGGACGTCGACGATCTTCGCGCGTTCCGCGATCGTTTCGACATCCCCGTTACCGACGAGCAGATCGAGTCGATCCCGTTCTCCAAGCCGCCTCCGGGCAGTGCAGAGGAGCATTACCTGCAAGAGCGCATGCGCGCGCAAGGCTCGCTACCGCAACGCCGGCGTTCGTCGGTTGCCCTCACGGTGCCCGAGCTGTCCGCCTTCCAGACGCAGCTGAAGAGCGCGTCGGAGCGCGAGCACTCGACGACGATGGCCTTCGTACGGACCCTTGCCACAATTTTGCGCGACCCGAACATCGGGCCGCGCGTTGTTCCGATCGTCGCCGACGAATCGAGAACATTCGGCATGGAAGGCCTCTTCCGCCAGCTCGGCATCTACTCGTCGGTCGGGCAGCTCTATCAACCGCAAGACGCGGAGCAGCTCATGTGGTATCGCGAGGATCGTCTCGGGCAAATCCTGCAAGAGGGCATCAACGAAGCCGGCGCTCTATCGTCGTGGATCGCAGCCGGCACGTCCTACTCGAATCACAATCTACCGATGATTCCGTT
>JASHTE010000049.1 GCA_030040695.1 Vulcanimicrobiota bacterium
GCTTCGACGAGGTGCTCGAGTCTTTGGACCGATTCGTCATCGCCCCGCGTGCCGGAATCCGCCCGGAGGCTATCGAGCGCGCAATCGCCGCGGTCGATGCGCCGCTTCGGGAAAAGATCCGCGTCCTGAACCTTCCTGAGCTCCCGGAGTCGGGAACGCTGCTGCGTTCGCTCCTTGCGCAGCGGCAGTCGGTGCGCTATCTCGTCCCGGATGCCGTATGGGAATACATCGTCTCGCACGCGCTGTATGGTTACGATGTCTCCGTCCTCTAGGCCATGTTGCGCCGCCCTGCTCGGCTTAGCTCTCTGCGGTTGCACGCCGGGCCCGAACGATGCCGCCGTGTGCAACGCATATGCCCAGATGCACAGCGGTGTCGAGGTCATCGCCGATGGGCGCGTCGTTCAGGTCTTTGGAACGCGCGTCGGCCCGAGTGGTCCGCACGAAGGCTTCCTGCTAGCACTACACACCGGTTGTAGGCTCGTCGTGCGCATCGAGACGAATGTTGCGTTCACCGGTCCGATCCCGCTGCGTAACGGTAATGCGGTCGTCGTGAAAGGCGAATATGAGTACGATCCAAGCGGTGGCGTCATCCACTTCACACATCGAGAGCTGCGCGGGCATCACGCGAGCGGATATGTCGAAACTGGCGGACGGTTCTACTGGTAAAGAGCTCCGTGCGATCGTGCTCGCGAGCGCTTCGCCGCGACGCTCGGAGCTCTTGCGCAGCCTCGGCCTCATCGTGGACGTCGTGCCGAGCGGATACGCCGAGCCCGAGGATAACGAACTCGCGCCGCCCGAACTCGCCACGCGCCACGCGGGAGCGAAGCTCGATAGAGTTCGCGAGCGTTTCCCCACCGCCGTCGTCGTTGCAGCCGACACCGTCGTCGACCTCGACGGACGATCGCTCGGGAAGCCGCGCGATGCACTTGAGGCGACTGCGATGTTGCGCTCGCTCTCGGGGCGCTCGCACCTCGTACACTCTGCATACGCGCTTGCCGTTCCGGATGCACAGACGCTCGCGCGCCTTTCGACGACCCTCGTCCGTTTTCATGAACTGAGCGAGGACGAGATCGCGGCCTACGTTGCGACCGGCGAGCCGATGGACAAAGCTGGGGCGTACGGGATACAGGGCCGAGCAGCAGCTCTCGTCGAGACGATCGACGGCGACTATTTCACCGTCGTCGGCTTCCCCCTCGGTGACTTCATTCGCACGCTGCGGCGCTTGGGATTTAGGCTCCCGAGCGCGAAATGATGATTCGCCCCCGTGTACCAAGACGAACGAAAGCTTCTTGCGCTGATCGGCGTCATCATCGTCGCCGGAGTTCTCCTATTCGTGCAACTGGGTGCGGCTCGTAGCGGCCGGCCAGGGCCGATCATATGGGCGGGGTCGACCGCCGTCGCCTTCGTCGAGCAGATCGCCTCGGCGTTCATCGGCGGCGTACGCGACGCGGGCGGGACCGTACTCTCAGTCCCGCAGATGAGCCGTCGGAACGCGATGCTCCACGCGCAGAACGAGCAGCTCCAAGCGGAGAACGCCCGGCTCCAGGAGCAGCTCGCGCAAGAGGTCTCTACCGCCGCGATCGACCCGGTCGTGAGGGACAATCCTGAAGGCATCGAGGCCCGCGTCGTCGGTTTTCCGCCGGAGAGCGAATCCCGCACCGTGACGATCGACCGCGGATCCCGAGCAGGCGTGAAGGCGGACGACGGCGTCATAGCACCGGAGGGCGTCGTAGGCCGCATTGCCGAGGTCGGACCTTTCTCGAGCACGGTGCTCCTCATCACCGACTACACGAGCCGGATTCCAGCGATCGTCCGTCACGGACGATGGTGGGGGATCGCGCAGGGAAACCTCACGAGTGTTCGGCTGCAATATGTCTCGCAAGACGCGACGTTGCGTGTCGGTGACGTCGTCGTGACGGGCAACGGCCGCTCGTTCGACTCCGGAGTGCCGATCGGCACGATCGTCGAGATCGATCACAACGATGCTGCGCTCTATCAGACTGCCGTTCTGCGCCCAGTCGTAGAGCTCGGCGCACTCGATCGCGTTGTCGTACTCTCGAAGTAAGGCTCCGCCCCGCTACGCGGGCCCGGCTGCGCGCACGGCTGCAGTGTGGCTTCTCGTTGCGCTCGTCGTTCAAGCGTCGCTCATGCATTACACGATCGTGCGCGGCGTCGAGCCGAGCCTCGTGCTCGTCGCCGTCGTGTGGTATGCGATGCGCGCCGACGCAGGGCGCGCGACGCTCTACGGTTTCTTCGCCGGCCTTGGAGAGGATTTGATCGCCTTCGATGCGGGCGGTGCGTGGACGTTCTCGACGGCAATAGCGGCGTTTCTCGCTTCGCTGCCGACGCGCCGCTTCTTCGAAGATTCCATTCCGCTCTTCATGCTCGTGACCGCGTGCGTGACGCTCGTGCGCGCGCTCGTCTTCTGGAGTGTCTTGACGATCGAGGGCTATCCGCCCGGACTCGGTACGCTTCATTTCCACGAGGCACTGCTGCAAGCGGTGCTCAACGCCGCGCTCGCAGGTGCCGTGATGCTCGTCTCGCGACGCTGGGAGCGGCGCGGGCTCTCACGGCGGCGCCGATGACACCGCTTCGCCCCGCTCGCAGGCGCATCTCTTGGGAGCGCCCGCCGTTGCGAATCATCGTCTTTGCGCTCGTCATACTCGCAGCGCTTCTCGTGCTCGCGGTGCGGCTGGCGATCATCCAGCTCGTAGACGGCGCTACGTACCGGGCCGCGGCACAAGAGAACCAGATCCGTCTCATTCGCGTCTCGGCACCGCGTGGTCTCATCTACGATCGGCACCTCATCGTCATCGCGCGCAGTCGCCCCTCGTTCGTCGTCGCGCTCATTCCGTCGGAAATCGTGGATCTTCGGCACGAAATGCACGTGCTCTCTGAAACGATCGGCGTACCGGAGCAGTCCCTCGAGGAACAACTCTTCCATCATCACGGCATCGACTACGCGAACTTCTCGCAGATCGTCGCCAATGAACCCTATGGCCCCATCATACTCGCTGTCGATCTTCCGGTTCCCACGGTGGCACGGCTCTCGGAGATCTTGACCGATCTTCCCGGGATCGACGTCGAGGTACAGCCGATCCGTGATTACCCCTACGGCGAGATCGGATCGCATATCGTCGGCTACGTCGGTGAGATCAGCGAGGCCGAGTACGCGCGACTGCGCCGATTCGGCTACTCGCCGAACGACGTCATCGGGAAGGACGGACTCGAGGCGGAGTACGACCCCTATCTGCGCGGACAACCCGGCGGCGAGCAGATCGAGGTCGACGCCTCCGGGCAGGTCGTGCGCGGAGCGGAGTTTCCTCAGAAGCCCGCGATCCCGGGTGATGCGCTCGTTACGACGATTGACTGGCGTTTGCAGCGCATCGTCGAACGTGCTCTGGCGGCGGGCATCAGGAGCTGGGGACACGGACAACCGCTTTCCGGCGCGGTCGTTGCAGAGGACCCGTACACCGGCGGAATCCTCGCACTCGCGAGCTATCCGAACTTTGATCCGAACGCCTTCGCGCAGGAAAACTCCAAAGAAGTCGAGGCCTACCTCACCTCGCCGCTCGAGCCGCTCTTCGATCGCGGGATCGCCGCAGCAACGCCGACCGGCTCGACGTTCAAGATGGTTACGGGCTCGGCCGCGCTCACCGAAGGTGTGATCAAGGTGGATCAGGTCGTCTACGACAGTGGAGAGTGGGATTGCGGCGGCTACATCGCGCGCGACATCGCCGCGGGTGGACTCGGCGATACGACTTTCGTTCCCGCCCTTGCCGCTTCGAGCGACGGTTACTTCTACCGGCTCTCGTGGTACTTGGGAAACGAACGCTTGCGCAAATGGGCCTTGCTCTTCGGCCTCGACCAGCTAACCGGCATCGATCTTCCGGGTGAGGGAGAGGGGAACTGGCCGACCGACGCGTGGATGGAGCGCACGTACAACCTACCCCTGGAACCGAGTGACGCATGCTTCCTCGGCATTGGGCAGGGCGCGATGCAAGCGACGCCGCTCCAAATGGCAAACGTCGCCTCCGCTGTCATCAATGGCGGCACACTTTACCGCCCGCACGTCGTCGATGAAATTCTGGCGCCCGACGGCTCCGTTCTGCGCCGCAGCTCCGTTCACGTCGTGCGCGTGATTCCAGCATCGCCGGAGGCGCTCGCAGCCGTTCGCGCTGGCATGGCCCGCGTTACGGATCCCGGCGGAACCGCGTACGGCCTGGCGATCGAAGGGCTGCCGTTCTCGGGGAAGACGGGCACCGTCGAGACGGAAGGCGGACACGGCCCGAACACGACGTGGTTCGTCTGTTGGGCCCCGACCGATCACCCGAAGTTCGCGCTGGCGGTCTTCGTCGACCGCAGCGGCGGGTACGGCGCCAGCGTCGCGGCGCCGATCGCTCGCGCGATCCTGGTTACGTATTTCGGGAAAAAGTAGACTCGTCGGTTCGTACGATAATGAGCGTCTGCCAGATCGCTTCACGCACAGAGGCATCCGGCTCGTCCGCAAGCGCACTTTCGAGCACCGCAATCGCCCACGCGCTTGCGACGACGCCGAGCCGCCGTACGATCGCCGTGCGCTCCCGCACGTCCAACGACACCGTGTCGCCGAGAATCAACGTGGTCCAGTTCGCGCTCGGCGACCGCAGCGCAATTGCAGAGGCTGCAGTCTCCCGCGCAAGACGCCGCCGCTCGGCGGCGACGTATACGGCCGCCACGAGGAGCAGCAAGACGAGGGCGCCGACGAGAGGCACGTTATGCCGCCAAAGCGGCGGCGGCGTGCAATGCGTCAACCGCACCACGCAGTTGCGTTTGCAATGCAGGGTCTCCGCCCTCGACGAGTGCGCGCAGGAAAATTTCCGGAGATTGTTCGGCGAGCCCCGTGAGACGCCGAGCGAGTGCCGTGCGGTAGCTCGTGAGCGCAACGTATTCGACGCCGCGACAGCGGATCGTCGTGCCGAGCAGCTCCGCCGAGATCGCCCACGGAATCACCGAGCCGAGCGGCGCACGCTCGAGCTCGAGGAGAAGCACGCCGATGCGATCCAACGCCACCTCCCCGATCAGGCATGAGTCCGGTGGCGTGGCGTCGTTGCCTGGCTCCGCGTCAACGATTGCCCTGACGACCTCGGTGAGGCGCACGCGCATCTCTTCGCTCTCGATCTGCTCCGCTCGCACCTCGCGCGGCGCGCGGACGAAGAGCCGCTCGCACCGCTCGCGTAGCGGCTCACCGAAATGCTGGAGCGAGCGCGAGAGCTCCTGTGACCCAACTACCCTATTGGGAAGCAACAGCGCAAGAGCGATCGCATGCATGAGAAGGCCGCTCCCCGTCAGGTGCTCGAGCACGCGAACGCGGTGCAGCAGCGAGTGCGGCGGAAGGGCGAGTGCGGCCGTCACCGCACGACGACGACGGCCTCTTCCTTCTTCGAAGGAGCGGCGAGGAGCGAGAGCGTCGAGACGATTCGCTCCGCGCGCTCGCCCGGATGTTGCGCGAGAAAACGCTCGACGATCCCAGTCCGCCCAGAGCCCGCAAGCGCGTGTGCCGCGGCAAGCGAAACGCCCTCGCTCGGGTCCTGCAACGCGAACTCGAGCAGATGCGTCGAGCGCTCGTCGTCCAACGCAGCTACGGCAAATACGAGATCGCACCGTGCGCAGTCCGGAAGGCCGGCGAACTCCTGCCCGGCTTCGTGCGTCCAATCGGTCGTCGCTCGAACCGGTGCTATCTCGACCTGGTCGAGTAGTGTCGGCTCCGTGATCGGGGGGCGCGGTGCGATCACGGCGTAGATGCCGAGCGCGATACCGGCGACGAAGAGGATAGCGATGGCGA
>JASHTE010000050.1 GCA_030040695.1 Vulcanimicrobiota bacterium
CGGCAGCACTGCACCCGAGTTCCGCATCGCCTCGACGAGCGGACTCTTCGATCTCAACACGCAGCGCCGGCCGGTGCTCCTCGAAATCTTCGCGAGTTGGTGCCCGCACTGCCAGCGTGAGACCACCGTCATGAACCAACTCTACGCAGCCTTCAAGTCGCGCATCGCCTTTCTCGCCGTCCCCGGGAGTGCGACCGCGATGGATGGGATCTCTCCGGAGTCCGACGGCGATCTGCTTGCATTTATTGCGCGATTTCACGTGAGTTACCCCGTCGCCGTGTTCGACCCAGAGCTCACCGTTGCGAACCAGTACCTCCAAGGGGGGTACCCAACGATTGCGGTGATCGGCACGGACAAGAAGATTCTCTTCATCAATAGCGGCGAGATACCGTACGCAGCACTCGCAGCGCAGTTGCAGCACGCGCGCTGATCGTTTTTACAGCACGCCGCGGAGCGCGTCGACCACCGTGTGTAGGAGCGCCGGGATCGCGAGATTGCCGGTACGGCGAACGAGGATCGCCATAGCGTAGCCAAATGCGGCTTGTGCCGGTACGACGAGCGCGAGCGCTGGAACGATGCCGTGTGCGTGTGCGAAGTCACTGCCGAGGCGCCACAGACCGAAGAGCAGCGCCTGTGCAAGGGCTGCCCACTGTGCGGGCATGCATGAGCGCAGCCTGCCGAAGAGTGCTCCGCGAAAGAGAAACTCTTCGCTGAATCCGCTCGCGAAGAAGCTGTAGATCAGGCGCTTTCCGAGGAGCGCTGCCGGCGCGTCGGCGTAGAGCAGCACGTATGCGAGCGCGGCGAGCGGCAGCAAGAGCCAGATTGCCGCTGCGGCCAAGCTTCCGCGTGCGAAGCCGCCGAGGCCCATATTCGTGAGCGGAACGCGCAGCGCCGCAAGCATCGCGAGCGGCAAGAGCGCGTACTCGCTGAAATCCTGAAGCGCGCCGCCGAGTCCCGCCGGAGCGACGTGTCTGAGCCACACACCAAGGTGGCGGTCGATCGACGTCCAGAGCGGCGGAGCATCGGTGGTGACGTGCCCGCGCACTGCCAGCGTCCACCCCGTGAGTGCAACGAGCAGGAGTAGCAGCATGAGCTGCAGCGGCAGAAGGTGGTGCGTTATCGATGCGTCGCGCTCGCGGTGTGGAGGCGAGGTGACGAGATAGGTCAGCGCGCAGCAAAAGACGAGAAACGCGCCGACGCAAGCGTACAGGAGGGCATCGCCTCGCAGAGGGCTGGTGAGGAGAATGATCTCCGAAGCCGCCCAGAGCTCCGCCAGGACGACGAAGGCCTGCATCGCGCGAGACTTCCGATCACACCCCCGGCGGGAAGACGTAATTCGGCGGTGGGACTACTCTCCCGATCTCGAGCGTTATCTCTTGGTGAGCGCCGAGGGGGATCGCACGCGGGTCATCGTGCCATTCCATCCCATTGACGAACGCCGTCACGTGGCCGCGCTTCCCAGCGACGTCCTCCGATGTGAGCGGCTGCCCCCATACATCGAAGAACATCCCGAGCGTAAACGGTCCGCCCCCGGGCGCATCGAGTTGCGGCGACTCGATGTGAATGATGCCTGTCGCGTCGTGGGTGTGCAGCCAATAGAGGCAGCCTTGCGGCGGTACCGGCGCGATTCCAATGCCCGCGGGAATCTGTAACTGCCGGCCGCTCACGAAGAGCGCGAGATGCGTGTGGACGTGAAGAACCGTCTGTTCACTCGAGAGGCACGTGATGCCGTCGACGGGCAAGCCAAGGTGCGGATTCGCCTTGATGGGATTTGAGAAGGCCGGCGCACCGACCGCGATGCCCGTGATGAGCTGTATCGGCGCCATGCTCGCGTTCGGGCCAGGCGTCGGCGTGGCGTTTGCTGCGGCAACTTGGTGCTGCTGTTGCAGATTGACGACGGCGAACGCAGCGATGATGACGACGATGACGACCCCGAAAATGGCGTAGAGGAGCATCATGGGGTCGCGCCGTTTCGGCGGTTGCGTTCCGCCGCGCGCAGCTTGACGGCGTTGCGCGCGAGAGCTCGATCGAGACACGAAAAAGAACCTCGCTGGTTAGTGGAGGGCGTGTTCTTCCCTAAACGGGAGCGGTTGCCTCCAGGGGAGCGTCGGCCGGGTCGAGCGAGGTCCCCTTCTCGAGATAGTTGAGGACATAGTCCGTGACGGCGGTCGCCAGCGGCGTCGGCGGCGGCTCGTAGCCGCTCGACCGCAGGCGGTCGACCGAGGCGCACGTCGAGTACTGATACCTGCCGCGAAGCTGTTGTGGCATCTCTACGAACTCGATGCGTTCGGGAAGCGAAAGGGCGGTGAAGATCGGTCGGACGAGCTCGAGCCATGTTCGCGCACGCCCGCTTCCCGCGTTCACGATGCCGGTCGTACCCGATTGCGCCAGATGCAGCGTGATCTGCGCCGCATCTTTGACGTAGATGAAGTCGCGCCGTTGCTCGCCGTCAGCAAACTCCGGGCGATAGCTCTTGAAGAGCTTGACGCTACCGCTGGAACGGATCTGCTCGTACGCCTTCAGCACGACGCTGCGCATCTCGCCCTTGTGGTCCTCGTTCGGCCCGAAGACATTGAAGTACTTGATGCCGCAGCATCGCTGTGCGAGTCCGGCGCGCTGGGCATAGAGATCGAAAAGGTGCTTCGAGTAGGCGTAGGCGTTGAGCGGGCGGAGCGAGCGCAAGTCGCGCTCCTCGGAGAGGTCTTCCTCGAGCGCGCCGTAGGTCGCCGCCGACGAAGCATAGACGAAGCGCGCATCGCGCGAGATGAGCTCCTGAGCGAGGCGTTTCGTGTATTCGTAGTTGTTGCGCAGCAGGTAACCGGCATCACTCTCGGTTGTCGAGGAGCAGGCACCGAGATGAAAGAGCGTTCGCACCTCGCCAAATGCGTCGCGACGCTGCTCGAGTCGCTCGAGAAAATCGTCGGCGTCGACGTAGTCGAGAAAACGCAGCGGCACGAGGTGACGCCATTTCTCGCTCGTATCGAGGCGGTCGACGATGTAGACGTTCTCGATGCCTTGCCGATTGAGCGCCCAGACGAGGGCGCTACCGATGAGGCCCGCGCCGCCGGTGACCGCCACCGCTCCGCGTGAAATATCGTGCAT
>JASHTE010000051.1 GCA_030040695.1 Vulcanimicrobiota bacterium
GAGAGGTTATCCATGCTTGGATTACCGCGGCTGGAGAGCATGCGATGAAGACTCTTCGCAGATTTATGGGTCAAGCGCGCTAAAGACTCGAATCCGATACTTGCGTTCACGAGATCGCGCAGGAGCAATCTAGCAATCTCCGGCTCGCCGTTAAGGAACACTGCGGTAGCTTCATCGAGCACCGCCCTCGCAAAATCTGGACCACGTTCGATCCGTTCCACGACGCTTCGTTTTGAGTTCCGCGTTAGTGCCATTACTTTCTTCCTCTTACTCTTCGGATTGTCGCCTTACGGACCTTGTACTCAGCCCATAGCTCTTTGGCCCGTCCGATGTCCAAATGTTGCCCGCCAACGTGATCCGTCGGCTGCTTTCGCGAGGCGAAGTCACCGTTGATGGCTTGGCAGCAGCGAAAAACCGGGGCGCACTCTGGTCAAAGGGCGTATGACCGCGATGCTTATCGAATCTTGCTGCGAACCGGCGCTGGCCGTAAACGTCCAGCGGCCTAATCGCAGCGGCCAAAACGCGTGGTCTTCGGCGTCCGGTCGTAATGGAACGCCGTCAACGCTCCAGCGGATCGACGATGCTGCAACGCCGCGTAGCTCTAGACGTTCCATCGATCGCGCGAGCTGACCGCTTGCCGGGTTGAGAACGAAAACGTCGCCTTCCTGCGGGAAAAGAATGCGCACGCCGTTCTCACGGACCGGGGATTTCCGCCACTCGGCGAGATCTCGCGGACGTATCCACTCCATCACCGGTGCCGGACACGACGGCGTCGGCCGCAATCCCGTGCCGGCGCAAATCGGCACGTGGACGTATCCGGCCGGCGCTGAAAATGCCGCCGGTTCCGCGCGGTCGTCATAGAGGTGAAGCATGATGTGATTCCAGAGCGGCCCGGCTCCGCTTATGCCCGAGACACCGCGCATGGCGGAGCCATCGAAGTTGCCGACCCAAACGCCCACCGTGTAATCGCGCGTGAAGCCGATGGTCCACGTATCGCGATAGCCGGACGAAGTTCCCGTCTTCACCGCTGCCGGGAACGGCAGGCGCAAGATGGAGTTGACGCCGAACGACTGCGCGCGCGCGTATGGATCGGCGAGCATCTCCATGACGAGCTGCCATGTACCCGGGTCGCCGATCTGCACGGGTATCGCTTGAGGCGCATCGACCGTCGCGCGCAGAGGAATCGCCGAACCGCTACGTGCCATCACAAGATACGCGTGCACGAGCTCCCACAGTGTGACTTCGCCCGATCCGAGCGTCAAGCCTAAGCCATAATAAGAAGCAGGTCGCGTCAGGTGCCTAAAACCGAGTTCGTGCAGCCGGCCGAGGAATGCACCGACGCCCAAACGCGAAAGCGCGCGCACTGCCGGTACGTTGAGAGAATTTGCCAACGCGTAGCGAACGCGAACGGGTCCCGCGAAGCGCGTGGAATAATCCGCGGGCGCATAGAGTTCGCCTCCCGGAATTGCGTAGGTTGCCGGAGCGTCGTCGAGAATCGTCGTCGGCCCGAGAGCGTCTGTTTCCAGTGCCAGCTCATACATGAAGGGCTTGAGCGCCGACCCCGGCTGGCGCGGCGCCTGGACTCCGTCATTTCGCCCCAGCAAGATATCGGAGTAATAGTCCGGGGAGCCAACATAAGCGAGAACCTCGCCGGTGCTGTTGTCGACGACCAGCGCCGCGGCGTCGGTCACGTGGCGAGCGATGAGCGCCGAAGTGATCGCCTCAACTTGAGCTTGAACGAACTGCTGCAACGGAGCATCGATCGTCGTGCGCTCGATCGATGCGCCCTCGCCGAAATGCGGATAGAGCGCAAACAGAAAATGCTGAGCGGCCGCCGGCCCTTGCGGCGGCGGCAGCAGAGCCACGCTCTCTCTCTCCGCGCGCGCGGCGTCTCCGGAAGAAATCGCGCCAAGTGCGCGCATGCGCTCGAGCACGTAGCGTTGCCGTGCGCGCAAAGCACTCCAATCCGTGTAGGGTGACAGACGCGAAGGATCGTTCGGAATCGCGGCGAGCAGTGATGCCTGCGCGAGATCGAGGTCGGACGAGGGCACACCGAAATAGGTACGCGATGCGGCCTCGACGCCGTAGACGTCGCCGCCCATCGGTGCGCGGTTCACGTAGGCTTCCAGGATTGCATTCGGCGGCGAGCGCAGCACGATTCGCTCGGCGTCGATGATCTGCCGGATCTTTCCCGTAACCGTGCTCGGCTCGTGCCAAATCGAGCGCGCCACTTGCATCGCGATCGTCGAGCCGCCGCTACGCGCTTCGCCGTAAACCGCGTATTCGTAGGTCGCGCGGAGAAGCGCCGGAACGTCGATCGCGCCGTGCTCGTAGAACCGCGAATCCTCCGCCGCGAGAATCGCTTTGACAAAGAGGGGCGAGACCCGATCGAGCGGCACCCATGCCGTGTTCGCCTCGTTGGACGCAGCAATCGATCCCAAAGGCAGCCCCGTCCGATCGGTGAAGTGCACCGTGCCACGCTCGAGAGGCAACGCAGCCACGTCGACGCCGACGCTATAACGCAGCAGAGCCCAGACCATGACGATGGCTACCGGCACGAGGAGAGCCGCCCCGCGCTTGGGATGATACGGCACTACAAATACCGTATTCTAGACAATAGAGCGCTATCTTGCGGAGGCTCTCTATGCGCGTCGTTTTTGCCTTCATCTTGCTGGCCACCGTAGCCGCGCTCTTCGCCTGCGGCGCTGGGGGCGGCGCCGGTACGCTGAAGCTCGCGCCGGTTACTGCATTGCCGGTTCCGGAGTTGCCGCGTTGGATTGCGTCCATCTCACCGACGAAGAGAGCCGCGACGCTGTCGCAGATACGCATCATCTTCAACGAGCCGATCGCGGACGTTGGCTCGCTCGAGGGGAACGGCCCCGCAGCGGCTCTTTCGCATCTGCAGATCGAGCCGGCATTGCGGGGTAACTTCGTCGTCTACACGCCGCACATGATCGGTTTTGTCCCGGAGCAGGCGCTCCCGATCGGGACCCGCGTGCGCGTCACGCTCACCGCCGGACTTCGCGACCTCGCCGGCGATACGTTGCAACACGCTCTCGCCTGGACATTTGAGACGCAGCCGCTCTCCTTCCACGATCTACCATCGCTCGGCGAGGACGCGTACGGCGAGACGCCTGCTCCGGCGAAACTTCATCCTACATTACACGTGACCGCCAACGCCGCCGTCGACACGCAATCGCTCGCCGAGCATGCCGCACTCATGAGCGGCAGCTCACGCATACCACTCGACGTGCGACTGGAAACAGAGCCGACGCCTGTACCGGGAAGCGGCGCAGAGGAAGCATTTGATCCGTCGCTCAACACGTGGATCTACGATCTTACGCCCCGCACGGCGCTCCAAACGTCGACGGCGTACCAGCTTGTCATCACCCCCGGCGTCACACCCGCAAATGGCAACGTTGCGACAGTGCGCTCTTATCGAGGCGCGATTCGTACGTACGGTGCGCTCGCGATCATTCCGAGCCCGACGCCTCAGCCGGGAACGTTTGGTGAGCGCTTCGCACGCGGCGACCCCGTGGTGACGTTCGACAACCCGCTCGATCCCAAGACCCTTGCCGGAAGCGTCACCATTTCGCCGGCGACGTCGTCCTCAGCGAGTCCCACGACGATTTCACAGGATTCGCCCAACGTCGTCAGCATCGATCCCTATCTCCTTGCGGCGCGTACGCGCTATACGATCACCATTGGTACCGCCCTCGCCGACGTCTTCGGCCAACACCTCGCGGCACCGCAGACGATCACCGTTGCTACCGGTGACTTCACACCCGGGCTCTGGGCACCGTCGCAGACGAGCGTTTTTCCGAACGTCGCAAACGTCGCGCTCAACATCTACGCGACGAACCTCCCCAACAATGTGTATCGTGCAGATTACCTGCCGCTTACGCCGGCAATGCTCGTCGTCAACGGAGACGACCCGTCATCGCTCTTGCCGGATCTTTCCCACTGGCCGCGCCGATCGCTGGTCGCCGCCAGGCCTAATGTCCAGAGCATCGTGCGCGTACCACTTCGCGCGCTGCTCGGCGCCAACAGCGGAACGTTGGGCTACGGCATTTCTGCAAACCTCGGACCGGGCAACACCCAAACGTACGACGGCATCGTATCGCTCACGAACCTTGGACTCATCGCGCAGACATTCCCTTCGCGAGCGATCGTTCGCGTTGCACAACTCTCGAACGGCGCTCCGGTCGCAGGCGCGAACGTCTCCCTCTATCGGACCGGCAACGCCCCTTCGACGACGCCTTGTGCAACTGGTAGGACCGACGGCGACGGCACCGCCGAGTTCACCGGCGATACTCTCGAAGCGTGCTACGGCGGAGGCACAAGCTATGCGGGTGAGGCGCCACCGGTGATGTCGGTCGCGCGCGAGGGCACGGACTGGGCATACGCGCGCGTGGACTCCTGGAGCGGCACCGAGAACATGGACGGCTTTGATGCGAGCTGGCAGAGCGGAGAACCGCTGTCGCGCGGCACGATCTTTTCTGATCGTCAAATGTACCAGCCCGGCGAAAGCGGGCGCATCACCGGTATTGCCTATGCCGTACGCAACGGCGTCCTGCGAGCCGACGCGGAGACTCGCTATGACGTCATGCTCACGAACCCGCGCGGCTCGACGGAATCGCTCGGAACGCTTCGTACCGATGCCTTTGGCGTCTTCTCGCTTCCGGTGACGTTTGGGCCGAATCAGCCGCTGGGGTACTACGGCATTGCCGCCAAAGGGCGCGGGAACGAGATCGATGGTGGGCTACGCGTCGCGCAGTTCAAACCGCCGAACTTCAAGCTCGACGTGGCGCTCGATCGCCAAACGACGCTGGCCGGGTCGAGCGTAACGGCGACGGCCCGCGCGAGTTACCTTTTCGGAGCACCGCTCTCCAACGCAGCCGCGAAGATCGACGTGACGCGTCAGGCCGCCACGCTCACGCCGCCGGGTTGGGATGACTATACGTTCGGCCGGCAGTGGTTCTGGCCAGAGGAACAGCCCGAGATCGACACCGACGTTCTCTCTACGACCGGTACGTTCGACAGCAGCGGGACGCTCACGCAGCAGGTGCATGTCGCCGGCGATCTGCCCTTACCTATGGCGTATAGCATCGACGTTCAGGCGACGGACGTCTCGAATCTTTCCGTCGACACGACGCAGAGTTTTACCGCGCTTGCAAGCGACGGCATCATCGGATTGAAGACGGACCTGGTTGGTCGAGCCGGGCACCCCCTTGCGGTGCAGATCGTCGTCACCGACATGGACGGCAAACCAATCTCGGGACGCAGTATTCACGTCGACATGCAGTCGATGACCTACACAACGGCGACCCAGTTCGTCGAAGGCGGAGAGAGTGCCCAGAACGGTGTCCAGTACACGACCGTCGACAGCGCCGATGCCACGTCGAGCAACGCGCCGGTGACGGTGCACATGCACCCGAGCGCCGCCGGGCCCTATCGCATTCGCGCGAACTTCAGCGGAGGGCCCGTCGGAAGCGAAACCGATCTGCAAGCCTTCGTCGTCGGCGC
>JASHTE010000008.1 GCA_030040695.1 Vulcanimicrobiota bacterium
CCATGGCAGCACGTGCTCGACGCGCTCTATGGATATCTCTTGCTCGCTCAGCGCCTCACCACAACGAAGGAGCGAGGCGCGTGGAACTTCGGGCCAGGAGAGAGCACGCTGCCGACCGTCGCCGACGTTACCAAACGATTTCTCGGATTTTTCGGAAAGGCAGAGTGGCGACGAACGCCGGATCCCGATACGATCGAACGCAACGCATTGCAAGTCGACTCGAGCAAGGCGCGCTCGACACTCGGCTGGCGCTCGAAGCTGAACATCGACGAGGCGATTGCCTGGAGCGCGCAATGGTACGCACAGTGCATGCGCGGTGGAGACGCAGCCGCCCTAACGACGGATCAAATCGCCGCCCACGAGGCGCGCTGAGGATGGAGCTGCTCCCGCTCACGATCCCAGGCGCGTACGAGCTCCGCGCCGACCCACACGTCGATTTTCGCGGCTTCTTTGCGCGCATTATCGATCTCACCGTACTCAAGGCGCACGGGCTCTACGATCACTTCGAACAGGGATCACTCTCGTTCAATAAGCAGCGTGGAACGCTGCGCGGCTTGCACTTCCAAGCAAGCCCGCATTGGGAGACAAAGATAGTCACGTGCGTCGCGGGCCGTATCTTCGACGTCGTCGTCGATCTTCGCCGCGAGTCGCCGGCGTTCGGGCGCTGGGAGGCGCGTGAGCTCGACGCCTCGTCGTGCAATTCACTCTACGTTCCCATCGGCTGCGCTCACGGTTTTCAAACACTCGATCCGAATACCGCGGTCCTCTACAGTATCACGCCGGCATATCGCGCAGAGCTCGCGCGCGGCGTGCATCCATTCGATACGGAACTTTCGGTGAGCTGGCCGATCGAAGACGCCGTGCTCAGCGAGCGCGATCTCGCCCTTCCCACGTTGCGCGACCTCGCCGTGTGAGAGTTCTCGTTACTGGGGCCGGCGGCTTCATTGGAGGCCGCCTCGTCGCTCGTCTGCGCCGGCGCGGCCATGCCGTCGTGACGCTCGGACGCCGCGGTGACGAAGATCTCGTCGTCGACCTGCACGACGAGCCCGCCGCAGCAACGGCAGTGAGGAGAGCGGCTGCAGCGACGCTCGTGCACCTCGCCTGGGACGTGAAGGAAGCCGGCTACCAAACGAAACCGGAGAATGCGTTATGGCTCGCCGACAGCCTCTCGCTGATCAGAGCCTTCGCAGTCGCGGGCGGCGAGGCGGTCGTCGTTTCGGGGACGTGCTTCGAGTACGGAACGGGGCAGGAGCGCCCCTTACGCGAGAGCGACCCCCTCGAGCCGGTTGACGCGTACGGCATCGCCAAGAGATCGCTCTTCGAGCGGCTGGCGCACGAGCTCGGCGAGCGCGTACGCGCCGCTTGGGCTCGTATCTTCTACCCGTATGGCCCCGGCGAGCCGCAGCGCAAGCTCATTTCACGTTTGATCGACGCCATCTCGGCCGGCACGTTGCCGTCGCTGGATCAGCCCGATCACATAGTCGATTTGATCTACGTCGACGACGTTGCGGAAGCGTTGCTCCGCATGGTCGAGCGCCCTGTCTCGGGGGCCATCAACGTCGGCACCGGCATCGGCACGACCGCTCGCGACGTCGCGCGGCGCATCGCACTCCGTCTAGACCCGAAGATCGCCGCGAGGGCAACGGCGATCCCGCCCGCTCGCGATACAAGGCTACCCGTCGTCGCCGATACGGAGCGCATGCGTCGGCAGCTCGGCCGATGGCCACTCCTCACTCTCGACGAGGGCATCGAAAGGATGCTCACGGCGACACGGATAGTGCCTCGTTCACCTGCGTGACGCCGGCAGTGCGAAGCGCCGCGTTGAGGGACTGCAGGGAGCTCACGTACGCGTCGTAACGCGCGACCGCTGCACGATACGCCACGTCGAAGCGGCTCGCGTAGTTCAGTAGGGCGGGTGTCGGAGGCGTCTGCACCGCGCCGAAGCCGGCTCGCGGAATGTCCTCTTTCAGCGCGCCTGGGATCTGGAGCTCATCCTCCCCGTTTTGATAGTTGGCGGTGAAGATGTGGAAGATCGCGTCACGCTCGCGCATCGTTGCCGCGACCCGGCCCGAAAGCACCGTGTTATTCGTCTTCGCGAGCGCCGTTTGCGCCGCGAGCAGCGCCCTCTGCTGCGCAGCGAGGCGATCGATCACGGTGTTGATCTTTCCTGAAACCACCATGTATTCTCTCGCGAACTCGAACCCGGCGCGCATCTGGGCGAGCGTGTAGAGTGACCTCGGATCGGCCTTCACGACGAAGGGCTGCGTGAGCGTGTGGCCGTTCAGCGTGATGCGCGCGTAGTAGCGTCCTGGAAGCACCGCCGGCCCGACCGGAGAGCCCTGGAACTCCCTGGCGCACGCAGTGCAGAGCGGTGCGCCGTCCTCGCGGAAGTTCCAGACGACGCGATTGATGCCGGGCAGGTTCGTCACGCCGCCGCCGGCCATCGCGCCCGCGTAAGGATTGAATGCCGCCTCGGGGTGCTCAGGCTTCTTCTGCGCCGGAATATGACGTACGACGTGGCCCGAAGCATCGAGGATCTGCATCGATGGGGCAACCTTCTGCGGGGCCGCTTGATAGAAGTCTAT
>JASHTE010000009.1 GCA_030040695.1 Vulcanimicrobiota bacterium
CATGGCGACTATATTCCGCTCTCCGGTTCGTGCGGCATCGGCCTTCCTGGCCTTCGCCTATCTCTTCACGCTGCTCGGCACAAACGCACAGGCGCAGCATATCCTTCCGGTCCTCGGAACGGCGCCGCTGCTCGGCCGGATGAGCAGCACCGCCGATCTCCAAGAACGAGTGTCGGAACGCCGCGCGATGTTCGAGACCGCAGCCGCGGATCTCGGCCTCACGGATGCCGAGACGAGCGAACTCGTGCAGCGCATCATGTCGGGGCAGGTCCGCTGGGTTCGCGTGCCACGTCACCTGGACGCGATGACCTGGGCGTGGGACGGAAGCGTCTACATGTATCACGATGTGATCATTCCCGAAGACGAGTATGGGTGGGAGATCGACATCCACGCGGGTTCCAACATCCACGCGCTCTTTATACCAGCGGCCTGCGGCAATCTCTCGCTCGTCGAGCGCGCCGTGCAAGTCTCGTACGTGCCGCCGCCTCAGCCCGCCGCACCGAGCTGCCCGCTCGGAATGGTCGGTAATCCCCCGAACTGCTACACGCCCCAGTGCCCGAACGGCATGGTAGGATCTCCGCCGAACTGCGCTACGCCGCAGTGCCCCGTGGGCATGACCGGAACTCCGCCGAACTGCTACGCGCCGCAGTGCCCCGCCGGCATGATGGGAAGCCCGCCCAACTGCTGCGAGATGCCTGAAATGAACAACGGCGGGCCGGCAGCGCAGCAGCAAACCGGTGTCCCGATGTGCGCAACGCCGCCGCCTTCGATCACGACGGTCGTGGTGAAGGAACAGGTGAACACGGGAGTGGCCTGGTGGCTCATACCGTTGACGTTCATCGGATTCTTCATCGGCGGCCACTACCATTACGAGCCGCCGCCTGCGCCTCCGCCGCCGGTGAAATGCCCGCCTAACGCGGCGCCGATGCCGGAGCCGTCGTAAGGCAGACGCCTCGGGACCTTTAGGAGGTGCCGGTCAGAAGCGACGTTGCGGGGTGGCGCTCTGCGCTGCTCCGCAACACGTCTCCGCAAATCGAGCAACTGCGCTCGAGCCGACCGCCGGTAATTTGCAGTCCGACGTGCGTGCGGCACGCACCGTGTCCGCTCGGGCAGATGAAGCTTGCGCGCCGACGACATGGGTGAAGCGCATCGTACGCCGCGGCGCACTCCCCAGGACGGGTTTCGTTCTCCTCAGCGTGAGGTGCGTATCGTACGCGGAGATCGCGCATGTTGACGACGTCGTTGACGCGTCCTTCTTTCATGCAGACTCGGCAACGGCGATCCGTTCGGCGTCGGCCGGTCGTCTTCACCGCATGATTCGGGCAGAGCGCATGCAACTCGGTGCACGCAAATGTCGCCGGCTGTCCGCACGTTTCCCCGCGAGCGTTGAGTGCACAGCACGTGAGAGCGTCAGTGAGATTCTCCGCCACGCGCCTATTGTATCGTCTGTTCCCCTCATATGACCGGGTTCAAAGCGAAATTAACGGAAACTTGACCGCACGACGCGGCCGAGCGTTCATTGGGGCGCGCTGGTTCTACCGGCAGGGTATTCAGGGCCAAAGGTCACCGTTTCGATAGGGTAGACCCGGCCGCGCGCATGAGTCTCCGCGACTCTCGGGCGCTCATGCCGCCCTCCAATATCATGGGGGAGATGAACGCATCGCTCGCGCGGCCGCGACTGTTGGCAGCCGACCTCGACCATATCGCGGCGCCGGCTGCCGCACCGCGGCTCTATCGCCGAGCCTGGCGAAACGGCGTCGTGCTCGGCGATGTTGCCGCACTCGCTCTCGCCTTCGGTGCGGCAGTCGTGCTGCTTTGGCGAGTCACGCACATGCGCCCGAGTTTTGGAGCGTGCGCCGTGGCCGCGATGTTGATCCTCGTCAGCTTCGCAGCGCACGGCCTGCACGAGCGAAGCTACGCAATTCTCCGCCGCGATGAATTCTACTACGCCATGGCGGTGACGCTCATCGCCGGAGCTGTCGTTGTTCCCGCGTTCTTTATCCTCGATCTCTCTTGGTCCAGCCGGCTTGCGGTCGCGTTTGGCGTTCTCTTTGCCGGCGTACTCGTCGGAGCCGTGCGACACATCGTTCGCAGAGTGGCCGGCGATGGCCGCGTCTTCGTCGCGCCCCGAAGTATCGTGGTTGGGAGCAACGGCGAGGCTCATGCTACCGCAGCGTGGATCGAGCGCGACCCGCGAGCGCGCGCCGACGTCGTAGCGCCGCCGCGGGAAGACGACGTGGAACGGTGGCTCTCAGCGCTCTGCTGCGACGTCGCGCCGACGCACGTCGTCATCGCAGAGCCGATCTCCGGAATCCGCTTGAGCGAACTCACACGAGCCGCCGCCCGACGCGGTATCGTTCTCGCGATCGCGGGTGAGGGCTACGCGCACGTTCCGTCCGTGCGTGGCCTGGTTCTCGGCGGCTCGACACTCGTCGAGCTCGGCTTGCCGCGTGCGGGCTCGACGTGGGCGTGTGGCGCGAAGCGCCTCCTCGATATCATCGTAGCATCCATCGCACTGGCAATCGCTGCGCCGATCCTCGCCCTCTCAGCGCTCGCGATCCTCCTCGAGGATGGTGCCCCCGTGCTCTACTCGCAAGCACGTGTCGGGCGCGATGGGCGGATCTTCCATATTTTCAAGCTTCGATCGATGCACACCGACGCGGAGAAGAAGACAGGACCGGTTTGGGCGATAAACGGAGATGCGCGCGTCACGCGCATCGGCCGCTTTCTACGTCGCACCTCAATCGACGAACTTCCGCAGCTCGTCAACGTCCTACGCGGCGAGATGTCGATCGTTGGACCACGGCCGGAGCGCCCGCTATTCGTGCAGCGCTTCTCTGAGACGCATCCCGAGTACCAGGAGCGCCTCGCCGTCTCCCCGGGCCTCACGGCGTGCTCGCACCTCTACATGTCGCGCAACGTCGCGAGTGACGCCGTCGCAGAGCGACTCGATTACGACCTCTTCTACATTCGCCACTGGTCGCTTGCGATGGACATTGCACTCCTGTTGAAGACGGCGGCAGAGGTCGTCTTCCACCGAGCGGCATGAAGGCGCCCACGTGAAGATCGCCATTCTCTCATCACGCTTCCCGTACGCGAACAACGAGCCGTTTCTCGGCGCAGAGGTCGCAGCGCTCGCGCCGCACCTCGAGCGGCTCGTCGTTGCGCCGTTGCGTCCCGTCGGCAAGCCGCTGCATGACGCGGCTGGGGCTCGCCCGATCGTCGAGTGGCCCTGGTCGCTGTCGACATTGCGACGTGCCTTTTCCACGCTCCGGCGCGCTCCCCGCGAGAGCGCGCGCGCTCTGAGCGATATCCTACGCGGAAGCGGTGGCCTCTACGTCAAGCTCAAGAATCTCGCCATCTATCCGCGGGCGCTTGCATTGGCGGAACGATTTCGGCAGGAAGAAATCGCACACGTCCACGCCTATTGGCTGTCGACGCCCGCGACTGCGGCGATGATCGTGGCGCGTGTCAACGCGATTTCGTGGAGTGCGACCGCACATCGTTGGGATGTCTTCGAGGGGAACATGATTCCGGAGAAGGCCGCCTCTGCGCGCTTCATCAGGGCGATCTCCGAACGCGCCCGGGCCGAGATCGCGCGTGTCGCGCCGGGTCACGAGGAGAAGATCGTCGTCGTCCGGCTCGGCACCGCGATTTTGGAGTCGACTGCGCCTGCTCGGGACGAGCACGGCGAGCTGCATCTGCTCTGCGCGGCGGCGTTCCGCCCCGTGAAAGGGCACGCCGACCTCTTGGAGGCTTTTGCCATAGCATACGATGTTGATTCCTCACTGCACCTGACGCTCTGCGGCGAGGGAATGCTGGAGGCGGAGATTCGCGCGCGTGTCGAGGCCCTGCCCTGCCGCGACGCAATAGCATTTCGCGG
>JASHTE010000052.1 GCA_030040695.1 Vulcanimicrobiota bacterium
AGCGCGATGATGCGATGCGCGCGAGCGTTCCACTGTGGGAAGGCGGCATAGGTGCCGATGAAGCTCAGGCCGTGCGCTTGCGTGCCTCCGTCGATGTGACACGTCGCGCAGTCCATCCGCGAGCGCACGTCATGAGGGAGCAGCGCACGTGTGTTCATGACGAGCTCGCGCCCATAGCGAACCTCCGCACCGAAGGCCCCGGCAGGCAGCGTGCTCGCGTCGTAGGCGGGTTGCGAGGTTGCGTGCGAGCACGCCGCGAGCACTAGACCGCACATCGAAATGGCTAACGAGAATCGAGGTCCTGCGCGGCGAAGCGCCGGGCGCTGCGCGAAGTGCAACGCCATTTAGAACGTGACGTTGAGGTACGTGTAGGCGTATGTCGCTTGGAGCACCGCGATCGTCGCCACCATCGAGGGCACCACGATCGCGCCGGGGATCAAGTGCATCAGCAGATCGTCCGCAACGTCGGCGGGCGCGGCGCCTGTCGGTGCGAAGCCGTTCGCAACGAGCTTTCTCGCCTGCTCTTCCGTCGCCGTATGGCAGGCGAGCACGATCACGCCGCGTCGCTGCAGCATTTCGAGCGAGGTGTCCTGATACATGCCGTGCTCGTCGTCGGGGCTCGCGGTCGGATCGTAGGTGCTCTTTGCCGGATAGTAGATGTTCGACGCGACCGCCGCGCCCGCAGCTCCGGTGATCTTGAAGAACTCGCCGATGCGATATTTCTGCCACATCGCATCGTCGAAGACGTAGGCCATCGAAGGGCCGTGATTGGCGAGCGCGACCGCGATTGCGTCGTCAGGATAGCCGAAGCCAAAGTGCAATCCGTTCAAGGTGTTCTTCACGTTGTTCAGCGTCGCCGGATTGAACGAGACAGATTCGACGACTTGGCGGATACGCGCCGCGCGGCCGACGCTGCGCCGGAATCCCTCCTCGTCGAAGTCCGCGCCTCGCTCGACGAGTTGCGTGCCGCCGGGGACGCCCGCTGTGTGAGCGGATGCTCCTGCAACTGCAACGGCGCTCGAGGTGAGCAAGAATGCACTTCGCTTCATGGGCGGCACGATTCTTCATCGCGCGCCGCTTTACCCGGGGAATCGCTCGATGCCGGGTCAAAGTCATTCGCTTGTGAGTCCGGCCTTCGGCTTGCTCCTTCTCGTCCTGGGTCTGTTCCTCGGCGCCGCCGCCGGATGGTTTGCAGCTTCGCGCGTCCAGCGGGAGGCACTGATCGCTCTGATCGAGCGTGCGAAGAACGAATTGCGCGATGCGACCGCACGCAGCGCGGGCGAGCGTGTCGGCGATCTCGTGAAACCGATGAACGAGCAACTCTCGCAGTTCAGCTCGCTCGTCGGCGGCCTGCTGGCGCGCACCGAGCGTCTCGAGTCTGCCGCGACAATGCTCTCTTCGCAGACCTCATCGCTCGTTGGAGCCCTACGCAATCCGACGACGCGCGGTAAGTGGGGCGAGATGCAGCTGCGCAACGTCGTGGAGCGGGCAGGAATGCTCGAACACTGCGATTTTGCCGAGCAGCAGACGATCGCCCTCGAGTCGGGGCGAGCGCGCCCGGATATGACCGTTCACCTCCCCGGCGAGCGCTGCGTCTTCGTCGACGCAAAGGCGCCGCTCGACTCGATGCAGGCCGCGTTCGAGGCAGCAGATGAGCAGACGCGGCGCGATCTCGTGCGTAAGCACGCGAAGGCGTTGCAAGATCACGTCGATGCGCTCGCGCGGAGAGATTACCGGAGTGCCCACGGCTCGATCGATTTCGTCATCATGTTCGTCCCGGGAGAGTCGTTCTTGAGCGCGGCGTGCACGGAGAACCCGATGCTGCCGGAGTACGCGCTCGAGAAGGGCATCGTCGTCACCGGGCCGTTGCAGCTCGTGAGCCTGCTACGCATGTTCGGGATGGGGTGGCAAGCGGTGCGTCAAGAAGAGAACGCGCAGCGCATCGCCGCGATCGGCCGTGAGCTCTACGAGCGCGCCCAGCGCTTCGCAGAGCATCTCGTTGGGCTGCGAAAGGCCCTCGAAAAGTCGGTCGAAGCGTTCAACGCGACGGTTGGCTCCTACGAGACGCGGCTTCTCCCGCAGGGACGCAAGCTCAAAGACGAAGCGGCCCTATCTGAAGAGGAGCTCCCGGAGATCGGCGTCATCGATACTGCCGCGCGTGCCGTCACGGCACTCGACGCAACCCCCGATCGTGCTCGCGTTCCGCGCAAGCAGAGCCTCTTTTAGCCCCTTATATAGGGGAAGTTCCGATGTAGTTCAGGCCTAGGAGACGAGTGGGCGACGTTTACTACGGTAAATGAGCTCCGATTCGACGACGGCATGGACTGCAGCAGGACTTCCACTACGGGTGTGAGGGGTGCGCGGCCTCCCAGCCGCGCAGCGCCGCGAGCGTGTTCGCGACGTGCTGCGACGGATCGAGATTCGTATACGTGTAGATAATGGTTCCGTCGGGAGCGATGACGTACGAGGTTCTATTCGCGTATTGCGTGTGCTGCGGCAGCACGGCGTCATACGACCTCGCGATGGTGAGCGTCGGATCGGCTGCTACGGGGAACTTGCTACGGCACTCGCTCACCGAGAACCGGTTCAACGTGTCGATCGTATCGTGCGAGACGCCGATGACGGTGGCGTTCAAGGCCTTGTACTCGTCGATCGCGGCGGCGAAGTCGTGCGCCTCGATCGTGCAGCCCGTCGTGAAAGCAGCCGGATAGAAGTAGAGCACGACCGGGCCCTTTTGGAGCGCGGCGGCGAGATCGAACGTAAAGACCTTTCCGCCGATCGACGCCTGCGCTGTGAAATCGGGCGCTTTCGCGCCAACGTCGAGGGCGGCAAACGCAAGCGACGTAGCGGCAGCCAGCGACAGAGCCGTGGCAACGAGAACC
>JASHTE010000053.1 GCA_030040695.1 Vulcanimicrobiota bacterium
CCCGTCGCCGATCGTGCTGTCGAGAATGACGCTCTCTCGAATCTCCGTTCGATTGCCGACGCTCGCATTTGAAAGCCGCGTGTTGGGACCGATCGTGCAGCCCTCGCCGATCGTCGAGAGCCTGCCGATCGAGGTATTCTGGTAGATCACCGTGTCGCGCCCGATTTCAAGCTCCGGTTCGAGATACGTTGTAGCGAAGTCTATGATCGTGACGCCGTCGCGCATGTGCTGTTGGCAAAGGCGAGCGTTCATATGCATGCGCGCCATCGCAAGCTCGGAGCGATCGTTGACGCCGGCAAGATCTCCTACGTCGCGAACCAGGAGCGGACGCACACCTTCGCCTGCCTTTGCAAGCAACTCCACGGCATCGGTGAGGTAGAACTCTCCCTGTGCGTTCTCGCTTCGCAGCCGTGTCACGACTTCGCGTGCCCTTACTTCGTCGAAGGCGTAGATGCCGGCGTTGGTCTCCGCGATCTCGAGCTGCTTGCTCGTCGCGTCGCGCACCTCGACGATCCGCTCAACCTCTTCGCCGCGCCGCACGACGCGGCCGAAGTTGGAACGGTGTCCCATGTGCGCCGTCACGAGCGCCATCGCACCGGAACCACGCGCCTCCAGCACTTTCGTGAAAATCTCAGGCGTCACGAGCGGCATGTCGCCGTTCGCGACGAGCACGGCTGCGCCGTTCTTCGGTTCCATCGCCTCGAGCGCGATGCGCAGGGCGTGACCGGTGCCGAGCTGCTCCCGTTGCACGACCGGAGTCGCGTCGAAAGAGGCTTTGAACTGCTCGTGCATCTCCGGCGAGATCACAACCGCGATCTCGTCGACGCGCGCCTCGCGCAGCGCCCGCAGCACCCACCAGAGCATCGAGCGCCCGCAAAGCTCGTGAAAGACCTTGGGCTGCGCGCTCTTCATACGCGTGCCTTTTCCTGCCGCGAGGACGACCGCGCGTACCATCAATGGAGCTTTTCCACGGCAAGCTCGAAGCGACGCAGCGACTCTTCTTTGCCCAAAATCTCCATACCGTCGAAGAGCGGCAGCGACGTCGGCTTGCCGGTCACCGCAACGTAGAAGAAGCGCACGACGTCTTTCAACTTGAACCCCGCATCGCCGGCGGACTTCTTCAAAGCCTCGCCGATTGCCGCTTGATTCCATGAATCTCCAACGAGCGGTATCAAGTTCTCGATCGCGGACTCGAGCGCGCCGCGAACGTCTTCCTCCGGCAGGTTTTGCAGCGCCATGTCTTGCCGCGCCAGGTCGGGGGGCTCGGCGAGAAACTCGACGAGCGGCGCGAAATCGGAGAGCAGCTCGATGCGCTCCATCGCGACGCGAGCGACGTGTTCTCGCTTTTCAGGTGCGATCGCACGCGGCCACTCGTAGCCCCACTCGTGCAGCAACTGTAGGAACTGTGCAGGTGTTTGCCGCCGGATCCACTGCCCGCAGAGCCAGCGCAACTTCGGGATGTCGAAGACCGGTCCGCCGACGGAGATATGCGTGAGCTCGAACTGCTCGCCAAAGTGCTCGAGCAAGAGCGCCGTACGCTCCCGCGTCGAGCTTCCCCGCCCAATCAAACCCTGATCGTCGTTGCGCGCGTCGATCAGCGTGCCGAGAAAATGCAGCAACGCCTCCGCCGGATAGCCCTGCTTGCGATAATAGAGAATGCTCGTCGGATTCTTTCGCTTGCTGAGTTTGCTCCTATCCGGATTACGGAGCAGCGGAAGATGGCAGAACGCCGGCGGCGTCCAGCCGAAGGAGCGATAGAGCAGCAGGTGCTTGGGCGTCGAGCTGATCCACTCTTCGCCGCGGATGACGTGCGTGATCTCCATCGCGTGATCGTCGACGACGTTGGCGAGGTGATAGGTCGGGAAGCCGTCCGATTTCATGAGCACCTGCATGTCGACCGTCTTCCATTCGATCTCGATCCGGCCTCGCAGCAGATCGTCGAAGATACACGAACCTTCCGAGGGAACTTTCAAGCGAACGACCGACGGGATTCCCGCCGCTTCTTTCTCGGCGATCTCGCGCGGCGTCAAGTGCAGGCAGTGCCCGTCGTAATGCGGCGGCTGATGCGCGGCGCGTTGCGCGACGCGCATCTCCTCCAAACGTTCCGGCGTGCAGAAGCACTTGAATGCGTGGCCTTCGGCGAGTAACTGCGCGGCGTGCTCGCGATAGCTCGCGCTTCGCTCGCTCTGGCGGTACGGCCCGTGCGGTCCGCCGATATCCGGGCCTTCGTCCCATGCGAGGCCGAGCCAGTGCAGCGACTCGAGAATTGCCTCCTCCGACTCGCGCGTGCTGCGCGCCCGGTCGGTATCCTCGACGCGCAAGACGAAGCACCCACCCTGCTTCTTCGCAAAGCACGAGTTGACGAGCGCCACGTACGCAGTGCCGACGTGCGGGTCGCCTGTCGGCGAAGGCGCGACGCGCGTCCTAACAGTCAATTTGAGAGGAGCGAGCGTTCTTTACCACACTCCGCTTTGACGAAGTCGACGATCTCCTGGAGCGGCGCGCCCGGTGTGAAGATCGCGCGCACGCCCATCTTCTTGAGTGCCACGGCATCGTCGGGCGGAATCGTTCCACCGCCGAAAAAGACGACGTCCTGCGCGCCCTGTGCCTTGAGCTGCTCGAGCACGAGCGGGAAGAGCGTCATGTGCGCGCCCGAGAGGATTGAGAGCCCGATACCGTCCGCATCTTCTTGAATCGCGGTCTGCACGATCTGCTCCGGTGTCTGGAAAAGCCCGGTGTAGATGACCTCCATTCCCGCGTCCCGCAGGGCGCGCGCGATCACCTTGGCGCCGCGATCGTGGCCGTCGAGGCCGGCCTTTGCGACGACGATGCGCAACGGACGCATACTACGAGGGTTTGTGCTCGTCCCGACGCTCTCTCAAGAGGCTCAAGCGCAGCGCCTCTTCGAGCTTGCGCTTCGCCTCCGCGAGCGTGCGGCGAAAGCGGTGCCGCTGAATCTCCGTCATCTGCATACGCTAGAATACACTCCGTTCCACATACCGCCCGTACACGTCGACCATCGCTTCGACGATCTCACCCTCGGTGCAGTACGCGTTGACACAGGCGATGAGGTGCGGCATGAGGTTGTCGTGCGGGTCGCGGCAGGCACGCTGCAAACGCTCGAGCGTCGCGCGCACTGCGCCCGGGTCGCGGTGCTCGCGAACGTGGCGAACCGAATCTGCTTGCTCGCGCTCCGTCCCCTCGCTGATGCGCAGCAGCTCGATCTCCTCGGTCTCCTCCGGCCTCTCGAAGGCGTTGACGCCCACGATGATGCGGTCGCCTGTCTCGATCGAGCGCTGATAGCGGTAGCTCGCCTCGGCAATCTCCTTTTGGAAGAAGCCGGCCTCGATCGCCGCAACTACGCCGCCGTATTCCTCGATCTGTTCGAAGTACGCTTCGGCCTCGCGCTCCATCTCGTCGGTAAGCGACTCGACGAAGTACGAGCCGCCGAGCGGATCGACGACGTTGGTCACGTTCGTCTCGTAGGCGAGCACCTGCTGTGTGCGCAGCGCGATCTCCACGGCCTTCTCGCTCGGCAGCGCGTGTACTTCGTCCATCGAGTTCGTGTGGAGCGACTGCGTTCCACCGAGCACCGCCGCAAGCGCTTCATAGGCGACGCGCACGATGTTGTTCTCCGGCTGCTGCGCGGTCGCGCTGCAGCCCGCGGTCTGCGTGTGAAAGCGCAGCTGCCACGAGCGCGGATCCTTTGCGCCGTAGCGCTCGCGCATGCGCCGCGCGTAGATTCTTCGCGCGGCGCGGAACTTCGCAATCTCCTCGAAGAAGTCGATGTGTGAGTTGAAAAAGAACGAAAGGCGGGGCGCAAAGGAGTCGATGTCCATCCCGGCCTCGATGCAGGCCTCGATGTACGCAAAGCCATCGGCAAGCGTGAAGGCAAGCTCCTGCGCAGCCGTCGATCCGGCCTCGCGGATGTGGTAACCGGAGATGGAGATCGTGTTCCAGCGCGGCATCTCTTGCGTGCAGAAGCGGATCATGTCGACGATGATGCGCATGTGCGGCCGTGGCGGAAAGATCCACTCCTTCTGCGCGATATACTCTTTGAGGATGTCCGCCTGAATCGTGCCGCCGAGCACGCGCCGCGAGACGCCCTGCTTCTCCGCCGCAGCAACGTACTGCGCGAGCGCGATCGCCGCGGGCCCGTTGATCGTCATCGAGGTGGTGACCGCGCCCATGTCGATGCCCTCGAAGAGCCGCTCCATATCGGCGAGCGAATCGATTGCGACGCCGCAGCGCCCTACCTCGCCACGCGCTTCCGCCGCATCGGAATCGTAGCCCATGAGCGTCGGCATGTCGAAGGCGACGGAGAGCCCCATCTGGCCCTGCTGCAAGAGAAACTTGTAGCGTTCGTTCGTCTGTCGCGCGGTGCCGAAGCCGGCAAATTGACGCATCGTCCAGAGGCGACCGCGGTAACCCAGCGGATGCAAGCCGCGCGTGTACGGATAGAAGCCCGGATATCCCAGGTCGCGGTCGTAGTCGAGTCGCCCAAGGTCCTCAGGTGTATAGAGCGCCTTGAGCGGGACGTCCGAGATCGTGCGGTCGAGCGCGCCCGAGCCGGGTCCCGTGCGCTGTTGGGGGGGGCGCTCGATCATCTTCGCCACAGCCCTGGAACGTTCACGGACCCCCGCCGGAGGTCATTCCTCGATTCCCAGCCCCTTCAGCGCGCGTGCCGCGGCGGCATAGGGATCACCGTTCCCGATCGCCTCACCGCCGACGCTCCTCTCGACGAGCTCGCGAATACGCCCCGCTGCAATAGCGCGGACTTGGTGCAGGAAGCGATCGCGGCGGCGGCGCTCGATTTCCCCGCTCTCATTCAGATATGCCGCGTGGCGTTCGATTGCAGCCCAAAGCTCTCCGATCCCCTCGCCGGAAAGCGCTTGGGTTGTTGCGATCTCCGGAATCCAACCTCGATATTCCATGATTTGCAGCATCGAACGGATCTCGCGACGGAGCTGATTCGCCATTGGGTGGTCGGCCTTGTTGACGACGAAGACATCGGCGATCTCCAAGATTCCCGCCTTCAACACTTGAACGGAGTCGCCGCTTCCCGGTTGGAGTGCAACGATCACCGTCTGCGCGAGCGAGGCGATCTCCACTTCGCTCTGTCCGGCACCGACCGTCTCGATGATGATGACGTCGAGACCGAATGCGTCCATGAGAAGCGCCGCATCCGCCGTCGCACCTGCAAGGCCCCCGAGGTGACCGCGGCTTGCCATCGAGCGAATGAAGACGCCCGGATCCGTAAAGTGCTCGGCGAGACGTATGCGATCGCCGAGCAGTGCACCGTTTGAGAACGGCGAGCTCGGATCGATGGAGATGACGCCGACACGTTTCCCGATGCCGCGCGCGGTGCGGACGAGCCCCGAGCAGAGCGTCGATTTCCCGACGCCCGGCGGCCCGGTGATGCCGATCGTCGTCGCCTCGCCCGCACGATCGTAGAGCGCGGCGACGACTGCGGCGCCGCGGCCGGACTCGCACAGCGTGATCGCACGCGCGAGCGCGCGTGGCGCGCCGGCACGAAACTCGTTCACGAGTGTATCGATCGCTTGCCGCTCGCTCAAAGCATCCGGGAACTTGCGGTCGCGGCGGCGGCGGACCTGCTCGCGACTGCGGCGAACGGCGCCGCATGCACGCTTTAGGGAAGCTCCTAGCTCTTGTGCTGCTTCTTGCGGCGCCGCAGCGCGCCGCGATCGACCACATCGTGCGCTACGTCATGGGCGATAAACACGTCCTCGGCCTCTCGCTCGCGGTCGTTCGCGACGGTCACATCGTCTACGCACACGGCTACGGATTCTCCGATCGTAGGCGCACGCTTCCGACGCAGGCGGGAACGGTCTTTGCAATCGCCTCGCTCGAAAAGTCGTTCATCGCCGCGGTCGTGCTGCGTTTGTCTGAACGAGGGCATCTCCGACTGACCGATAGCGTCTGCAGGTACGTGCCGTGGTACGTGAATGCGTGCGACGTGAGAATCGCCGACCTGCTCGCGCACACGAGCGGCATCCCCGACTACGCGCAGCTCCCGGGTTTCGATCGCTTTACGCGAGCGCCCGTCTCGCCTGAATCACTCGTACGGCGCGTTGCCTCACTGCCGCTCGTCTTTGCGCCGGGCACACGCATGAGCTACAGCAACACCGACTACGTGCTGCTCGGCATGATCGTGCAACAGATTACGAGGATGCCGCTCGCGGCGTGGCTGCGACGCGATCTCCTCACGCCGCTGCACCTCGACGCGACCGCCGGCTGGAACCCCTTTATCGACGAGCCCACCCGAGCGCAGGGTAGTCTTCCCGCCGGATCCCCGTCACTCGCTTTCGGCGCTGCCGACCTCGAGTCGAGCGCGCTCGACCTCGCGCGCTGGATCGAGGATCTCTTTGCGCTGCGCGTCGTCGATGCGAGAGACGTACACCGCATGTTCGGCGGCATGGGCTTCTTCGCCGGAAGTCTCGGCGGCATGGACGTTGCCTGGCACAGCGGCTACATCGAAGGATACTCTTCGTATATTGCGATCGTCCCGTCGAAGCGCTTGGGGGTGGTACTTCTCTCGAACGCCGACGAGGTCGACCTCGGCCCGCTCGCCGAGAGCGTGATCGACGATGCCCTCGACCCGCCTGCCGATCCAACGCCGACGGCGGCACCGCCCGCAGATGCGCTCATACTTCCGTTGACCGGCCGGCGTCACCGCGTCGTCGAACCGGCGACGCTCTTTCACACGCTCTTCGACGACTTCTTCCTCGAGGACGACGCGACGACATACGTGCAGACCGGCGACATTCCGGCGATGTGGTTGCGCGACTCGTCGGCACAAACGATTCCGTACATCCGCTTCGAGCCGTACTTCCCGGTGTTGCAAGAGCGCACGGCTGGCGTCATCGAGCGCGACGCCCGCAACATTCTGACCGATCCTTATGCGAACGCCTTTCAATCCGACTACCACGTCTGGGAACGCAAGTGGGAAGTCGACTCGCTCGCGTGGCCGGTGCTCCTCACCTGGGTGTATTGGCATACGACCGGCGACCGCTCCATCTTCACGGGTGACCTCCATCAAGCGTTCCGCACGATCGTCTCGACGTACTCGTGCGAAGAGCAGCACGAACGTTGCAGCACGTACGCCTATCCGTATCGGGTCCACACGAACGATGCCTATGCCGCCGGCACTGGCCTCATTTGGGGCGCCTTCCGCCCCTCCGACGATCCCGTCCATTATCGCTTCAACATTCCGCAGAACGCGATCGCCGCCGTTGCGCTCCGCGAGCTGAGCGTGCTCGCAGTCGCCGGATACGGCGATTCGTCGCTCGCACGCCAAGCGACGGCCATCGAGGAACGCGTGCAGACGGGAATTGAACGCTACGGGCGCGTCTTCGAGCGAAGCTACGGCGGATGGATGTACGTCTACGAAACCGACGGTTACGGAGGCGATCTGCTCATCGACGATGCAAACATTCCGAATCTCATCACGCTGCCCTACATCGGTTGGTGCTCGGCAAACGACGTCAGCTATCTCAACACGCGCAACTTCGCATTGAGCACGGCGGATCCATACTACTACGAAGGACGGTACGCGCAAGGCCTCGGAAGCGACCATACACCTGCGCAGTTCGTGTGGCCGCTCGGCATCATCGGGCGCGCGCTCACCGCTACTTCGTCGCTCGAGGTCTCGACGGCGATCACGACGCTCGCGCAGACCGACAGCAATGACGGTCTCATTCACGAGAGTTTTTACGACAACGGCTACTGGCGCTTCACACGCTCCGATTTCGGCTGGGGAAACGCCCTCTACGCAGAGTTGCTCTTTCGGGCGCTCGCGGGCGAGCAGGCGACGCCGTTCATCGATCCCGAGGTGATGTTGCCGTTCGAGACGAGAACGCAAACGCCGACACTCGTGCCGCTCGTGGTGCAACTCGTGAACGAGTCCCGCATTTTCGGAGCGCTCGAGACGATCCTCAGGACCGGTCAGGCGCCGTAGCGGCGGCGGCGCTCGCTGAACACCTGCACGGCCTCGGCGAAATCGGCGGCGGTGAACTCGGGCCAGAGCAGTGGGATCGTCAGCAGCTCGGTATAGGCGAGCTGGTAGAGGAGAAAGTTCGAGACGCGCTGATCGCCGCCGGTGCGCAGCAATAGGTCGGGATCCGGCGCGTGCGGCGCATACATACGGTCGCGCAGAGCGCGTTCGTCGACGTGCGCGGGGTCGAGGCGTCCCGCCGCAACGTCATCGGCGATCGCTTGCACGGCGCGCAGAATCTCAGCGCGGCCGCTATAGTTGAGGGCGAGCGTCAGCGTGAGGCGTCCGTTCTGCGCGGTGCTTCGCACGAGGTCGCGCACGGCAGCGCGTGCCGGAAATGCAAAGGCATCGAGATCGC
>JASHTE010000054.1 GCA_030040695.1 Vulcanimicrobiota bacterium
GCCGGAGGCTTCGATGTAATCGCCGGCATGCACCGGCGCGAGAAACTCCACATTTTCATAGCCAGCGAAGAGCCCTTCGTCACCATCGCAACGGATCATGAGCTCGGTCGCAACGTCACCGAAGAGCGCGAGCATCTTGGCGCCGTCGACGAGGTTACCGCCGTAGTGCGCGTCGCCTGCGCTCATGCGGACGCGAATCAGGGTGCGGTCGCCGTTTTGGCTTCGTTCCATAACTCCTCGAGTTGCTCCAGGTTGAGATCCGTCAGGGCCACATTCTTCTCGGACGCACGCCGCTCCATGTACGCGAATCGCCGGTGAAACTTTTCGTTCGCGTCGCGCATGGCTCCCTCGGCATCCACGTGCAGCGCACGGGCGAGGTTGACGAGCGTGAAGAGCATATCGCCGAGCTCCTCGCGGACGTGCGCGTCGTCGGGGGTGTGCGCCGACGCGCGTGCCGCCACGAGCTCCTCGGCCTCTTCCGTCACCTTTTCGAGGACGCCCTCGGGGTTTCGCCAGTCGAAGCCGACGCGCGCGGCCTTCTCTTGCATACGTTGTCCGCGTTGCAGCGCGCCGAGTTGCAGCGGGATACCATCGAGACGGCTGCTGCGGCTGCGTCCCGTCGCTTCTTGGGCTTTGAGTTTCTCCCAACTGCGCCACTGCGCATCGACGTCCTCGATGACGGCATCGGCGAAGACATGCGGATGGCGGCGCACCATTTTATTTGCCAGCGCGTCGACGACGTCTGCAATCGTGAAAGCGCCGGTCTCGGTTGCGAGCTGCGCATGAAAGACGATTTGCAGAAGAAGATCGCCCAGCTCTTCGCAGAGATGCTCGTTGCGACGCTCCCCTTGCTCTTCAATCGCGTCGACGACTTCGTACGTTTCTTCGATGAGATATGGAACGAGCGTGCGGTGTGTCTGTTCGCGATCCCACGGGCATGCAAGACGAAGGCGCGCCATGATCTCGATGAGGTCTTCCCACGAATACCGTGCCGACTGCGGCGGCAACGCAACGAGCGGCATGGCCATCGACGCCGAGAGCGTCGCACGCGGCATGCCCGGTACGATCTCCGTGCGAATGCGGCGCGCCTCGAGTGCACGCAACAGTGGCGGAAGCCCGGGAAAATCCGAGAGCGGATTGCCGAGCACGCCGACCGCGAGTGCCTCGCAACCATTTTCACGTAATGCGTCGATGTGCGTGCAAAAGTCGGCGATAGCATCGGAGCTTCCGCGCACGATGAGTGCATCATCGGCGGCGGGGGTTTCGTCGATGTCGATTCCTTCGTTGCGAAGGTGCTCGACGAGCTCGCGCGGAGCGAGCAAGGCGACTGCGCGGCCTATGCCGCGCAGTGCATCGAGGCTTCCGAGCGTGAGAAGTCGTGGATCACCGGGTCCGAGTCCGACAATCGTAACGAGCATCTCACGCTCGGCGTTGTAGAGTGTGCGCCGGGCTTAGTGCTTGCTCGGCGTTGCGGGCGCTGCACTTGCCGGCGCTGCCGTTGCGGGCGGCGGCACCATTTGCGGCGGTGGTGTCGGGAACAGCCCCGTGAACGTCGAGTCGTTGACGACGATATTCGCCTTCTGCTGTAAGCTCATCAGGAATGGCTGAATCAGCGGGGCTTCTTGCTGCTGGGCCAGTTGCTGCTCGATGCGATCGCGAGCCGACGCAAGCGACGCCTTCACTTCGGGCGTGCGCGACGTGACGAGGATGATGTGATATCCGAACGGTGATTTCACCGGGGCCCCAACTTGGCCGACCGGCTGTGTGAACGCCGCGTGATCGAACGTAGCGACCATCGCACCGTGGCGGAAGCATCCGAGGCTTCCTCCCTTCGCCTTGGAGCCTGGATCGATCGAGTACTGCTCTGCGAGCGACGCGAAGTCGGCGGTGCCTTTCTGCTTCAGGATGCTCTCGATCTTGTTTGCCAGCGCGAGATCGTTCGGCGCCACGAGAATATGGCTTGCGCAAACCTGCGCCGGCGTGTCGAACGCCGCGTGATTCTTGTTGAAGAACTGCGCGATCTGCGCGTCGGTCACGTGCACGTTCTTTTTGAGGGCCGCGTCGAGAATGAGTTGAAGACGCAGCGCGTCGTGCACGTCTTGCTCCGTCAGTCCACGTGCCTGGAGCATTTCGTTCCACTGTCCGTTCGGATAGTTTGCCGCGATCTGGCTCTCGCGTGCCGCGATGGCGGCGTCGGTGACGTCGATGTGATTGTCGGTGGCGTACTGCGTGATGAGCGCCTCCTGCACCATCTGCTGCAGGATCGAGCGCGCGATCGGGCTGCTTTCGAGCTTCGTGTCGAACTGCGCGCGGCTGATCGCCTGATTGTTGACCGTTACTACGGCGCCGCCGCCTCCGCACGCCGAAAGCGACGCACACAGCAACAGGGTAACCGAGCCCGCGATGACGCGGAGAGCTTTGGGCATACAATACAACTCCAAGGGAGGGTGAAAGACCGGCGCTCGTGGTTCCTCGCGATAGGGCGCTGCCCCTTGCAGTCCAGGCAGCGATACGTTTAGAGCGCTTCTAGCAGCTTGCGCAGGAGCGGCAGCCAAAGGTCCTCGGGCTTGCTTCCGGGCGACGCGTGTGGCAGGTCGACGAGTACCTTGCCCTCGCTGAATCGGAAGCGATTCTTCGTGAGCGATTGGAACTTGGGAATCATTTCGGGTGCCAACTCGAAGCCGCACCCTACGCCGAGCGTCAAGCGCTGTGCATCGACGACGACGCGCGTCACGTGCTTGGCAAGTGCGATCGTGCGAAGGCTCGTAAGCTCGATGAGCCGCTCCAACGGAAGCGGGAAGGCGCCGAAGCGATCGCGGATGCTCGCTGCGATCTCGGTGACTTCGTCTTGCGTACGCGCTTTGGCGAGTTGTTGGTAGACGGCGATCTTCTGCGAAACCTGCGGAATGTAATCGTTTGGAATGAACGCGTTGAGCTTCACGTCGATGACCGCCTCTTCGCGATCTTCGAGCGATGCGGCCATACCGCGGCGCTGCGCGATCGCGTCGGCGAGCAGTTGGCAATACGTTTCGAATCCTACCGACGCGATGAAGCCGGACTGCGCTGCGCCGAGCAGATTGCCGGCGCCGCGAATCTCGAGATCGCGCATGGCAATCTGCAAGCCGGAGCCGAGATGCGTGAACTCGACGATTGCATCGAGCCGCGCTTTTGCATCTTCCGAGAGGCGCTTATGTCCTTGGTACAAGAGGTAACAGTAAGCTTGCTGATTCGAACGCCCGACGCGACCGCGTAGCTGGTAGAGTTGCGCGAGG
>JASHTE010000055.1 GCA_030040695.1 Vulcanimicrobiota bacterium
GCACGCTCGAGTTTCTCGTCAGCGGCGACCACGTCTACTTCATGGAGATGAATACGCGCATTCAAGTAGAGCATCCGGTGACGGAGACGGTCTACGGCGTCGATCTCGTGAAGGAGCAGATTCGGATCGCGGCGGGCGAGAAGCTCGGCTACGCGCAGGCGGAGCTTCGTCCGCGCGGCCACGCGATCGAGTGCCGCATCAACGCCGAGAACCCGCGCAACAACTTCGCGCCGGAGGCGGGAACGCTCGAGCGGGTCGTCTTCGGCGACGGGCCCGGCATTCGCGTCGACACGTACGTCTCGAGCGGATCGCTCGTGCCGCCCTACTATGACTCCTTGCTCGCAAAGATCATCGCGTGGGGCGAGGATCGCGAGCAGGCCGTTGCGCGCATGCTCCAAGCGTTGCGCGAGACGGAGATCGAAGGCGTGCACACGACGGTCGGCGAGTGCATCGACATTCTCGAAACCCCGGAGTTTCGCGAGGGGCGTTACGACATCGGCTTCCTCCCGCGACTGCTCGCCGGCGCCGCGGCCCTTCGACGGGCTCCAGGGTGAGATGGCGGCGCGGCGCGTCGGGCGCGAGCAAGCGCTGCAAGCGTTGTATGCGGTCGGTGTCGGCGCGCGCGACCCGGCGGAAGCGATCGACGAGATCGTGGGAGAGAGCAGCAATGCGGAGCACCGTGCCTTCGTGCGCGAGCTCGTCTTGGGGACGATCGAGTTCACGCCTGAAGCGGATCGCGTGATCGCTCCGCTCCTCGAATCGTGGGCGATCGAACGCCTTCCGGTCGTGGATCGTTGCATTCTTCGTATGGGCACGTTCGAGCTCTGCCGCCGCCCCGAACTTCCGCCCGCGGTCGTCATCAACGAGGCCGTAGAGCTGGCGAAGAAGTTTTCTACCGAGGACTCCGGGCGATTTGTCAACGGTGTCTTGAGCGCGGTGGTGCGAACGCATGCAAGCGCTTAGGGCCGTGCTCGAGTGGCTCAACGACGCGGCCATCGCGCTCGTCGACTGGCTCGCGCGCCTCGGAAGGCGCCGCATCATCCGCGGCGTGCTCGTCATGCTGCTGCTGGTGGTGCTCTTCTTCGCGGGGCTCGTCGCCGGCATCGTCGCCTCGTACTCGCGCAATCTTCCCGATATCAGCCGAATGGCCGACTACCAACCCGCGCGCTCGACGCGCATCTTTGCGCGCGACGGCACGCTGCTCGCGACCGTCTATCGGGAGAACCGTATATGGGTGCCGATCGCCCACATCCCGCCCATCGTTCGCGAGGCGTTCATCGCGAATGAAGACCACAACTTCTACCGCCACCACGGTGTCGACTTCGGCGGGATCATGCGCGCAGCACTTGCCGACCTGACGCACCAGCAGATCGAGCAAGGCGCTTCGACGATCACACAGCAGCTTGCGCGCGCGCTCTTTCTCTCCGACCGCGTCTCGTTCTCGCGCAAAATTCAAGAGGCGCTGCTCGCGATGGAGATCGAGCGCTACTACACCAAGGACGAGATCCTCGAGCGGTATCTGAACTTGATCTACTTAGGTTCGGGCGCATACGGCGTCGATGCGGCCGCGCATACGTACTTCGGCAGGAGCGTGCAGGAGCTGACGCTCGGACAGGCTGCGGTGCTCGCCGGCCTTCCGGCTGCTCCATCGGATTACTCGCCGTTCGTGGACGTTGCGCTCGCGCGCGACCGTCAGCGCCACGTGCTCGACCGGATGGTCGACAGCGGCTACATCACGCAGGAACAGGCCGACGCGGCGTACGACGCGCCGCTCGATCTCGCGCCACAGCGACCGGAGGGTCTGCAGAGCTACGCGTACCCGTATTTCACGACGTACTCGATCGCGCAGCTCGAGCAGATCTTCGGCAAGCAGGTCGTCGAGGAAGGCGGCTTGCAGGTTGACACGACGCTCGACCCGCGCATGGAGCGCATCGCTCAAGAGGCTGTCGATTGGGGAATCAGGGCGGCTCGGGCCGAGGGTATCGGCGCGCACCAAGCGGCGCTCGTGGCACTTCGTCCGTCGACCGGGGAAATTCTCGCTATGGTGGGCGGGACGCATTTTTCGCTCGAGAATCAGTTCAATCGCGCGTGGCAGGCACATCGCCAGCCGGGCTCGTCGTTCAAGGCGTACGTCTACACGGCCGCGATCGACTCGGGCATCCCACCGGCGTCGACGATGGACGACACGCCCGTCTCCTACCCCATGGGTGACGGCACGACGTGGTCGCCGAAGAATGACGACGACAGCTACATGGGAACGGTGACGCTCCGCACGGCGCTCGCGCTCTCTCGCAACGTCGTCGCAGTAAAGCTTGCAGATCGCATCGGCGTCGATCGCGTGATCGAGTATGCGCACCGGATGGGCGTGATGACGCCCCTCGAGGCGAATCTCTCGCTTGCGCTCGGGAGCACCGGCATTACCGTGCTCGACCAGGCCTCGGGCTATGCCACGCTCGCGAACGAGGGCATTCACGTAGTGCCGACTGCGTTTCGAACGGTGCAGGATTCGCTCGGAAACACCGTGCTCGACGACCGCTATCCGCAGGCCGACGAAGTGGTGAGCGCGGGAACTGCCTACATCGTAACGAGCATGCTCGAGGACGTGATCAACCACGGCACCGGCTATCCCAACGCGATCATCGGGCGCCCCGCAGCCGGAAAGACGGGAACGACATCGTCGTTTCGCGATGCGTGGTTCGTCGGCTA
>JASHTE010000056.1 GCA_030040695.1 Vulcanimicrobiota bacterium
AGCGTACCTATCCGAAGGCGACGACGGCGCTCGAGCACCACGACCCCTACGAATTGCTGATTGCAGTGATTCTCTCCGCCCAATGCACCGATGCACGCGTCAACATGATCACTCCGGAGCTCTTCACGAAATATCCCAACGCGAAGGACTTGGCAAACGCCAAGCAGCGCGACGTGGAGCGGATTATCAAATCGTGCGGCTTCTTTCGCGCGAAGGCGAGGAACATCATCGGGGCCGCTCGCGATATTAGCGAGCGTTTCGACGGCAAGGTTCCCCACGATCGCGAATCGCTCGAGTCTCTTGCAGGTGTCGGGCGCAAGACGGCAAGCGTCGTCATGGCGAACGCGTTCGACGAGCCCGCTCTTGCCGTCGATACCCACGTGTTTCGCGTCGCACATCGCTTGGGCTTGACGCTCGGCAAGACCCCGCTCGACGTCGAGCGCGATCTCGTTGCGGTTGTGCCGAGAGCGAAGTGGGGGCTCGCAACGAACCTGCTCATCTTGCATGGCCGCGCGATCTGCAAAGCGCCGCGCCCGCTCTGCGAGCGCTGTCCGCTCCTCCGGCTGTGCCCAACGGGAAAGATCGTCGTCAAGAAACCGGCGCAGCCGAAACGACTGCGCCGGGAATGAGAATAAGAACGAACCCTGACGTTTAGGGCTTAGTGGTTGCCTTCGGCTTGGGCTTCGGCGTTGCCTTAGCCTTTGTCTTAGGCTTGGGCGTTGGAGTCGCCTTAGGCTTCGGCGTCTTCTTGCCCATCGCGTGCGTCATGGTCTTTCCGGTGCCCTTCGGCGCCGGTGTTGCCGCCATGGCGAGGCCGGTCATCAAGAAAGCCGACGCGATAAGCGAAGCAAGAACCTTATTCAATCTCATCCACCTCCTTTCGGGAAAAGCTATGTCCCGGCAACGTAAATGCCGAGGGGTTGGTTCTCCCCTACGCGGTTGTTCCCTTGCCTCCCTTGCCGACTAGGTTGCGGGCGATGACAAGGCGTTGGATCTGCTGCGTCCCTTCGTAGATTTGGGTGATCTTGGCGTCCCGCATCATGCGCTCGACGGGGTACTCGGCTGAGTATCCGAAGCCGCCAAGAACCTGGACCGCATCGGTCGTGACGGCCATGGCGACGTCACCACACTTCAGCTTTGCGAGCGCGGCCCAGAGCGTCACTTCGGGATCGTTCGTATCGCAACGCCGGGCCGCTTCGTAGAGCAGAAGGCGCGCAGCCTCGACTTCGGTTTTCATATCGGCGAGCATGAAGCCGACGCCCTGATGCTGTCCGATCGGTTTGCCGAAGGCGACGCGTTCCTTCGCGTACTCCGTTGCGTAGTCGAGTGCACCCGCCGCGATGCCGAGCGCCTGCGCCGCAATTCCGGGCCGCGACTTATCGAGCACCTTCATTGCGATCTTGAACCCTTCGCCTTCAGCGCCGAGCAGATTTGCAGCCGGAACGACGCAGTTATTGAAGTGCAGCTCGACGGTCGGCGAGCCGCGGATTCCCATCTTGCGCTCCTTCTTGCCCACTTGGAATCCTTCGGAGCCCTTCTCGACGATGAATGCGCTGATGCCACGCGGGCCTTGCGATGGATCGGTGACGGCAAAAACGCAGATGACGTCTGCGATGCTGCCGTGTGTGATCCAAATCTTCGTGCCGTCGAGCACGTAGGAGTCGCCGCGTCTCTCGGCGCGGGTACGCATCGAGCCTGCGGCATCCGAGCCGCTGGTCGACTCGGTGAGCGCGTAGGCACACATCCACTCTCCCGACGCGAGTTTGGGGAGATAACGGCGTTTCTGCTCCTCGCTGCCGCCGATGAGAATCGGCAGCATGCCCAACTCTTGTACGGCGACGATGAGCGAGCTCGTCGCGCATGCTTTCGCAATCTCCTCGACCACCTTGACGTAGGTGAGAAAGGAGCCTCCCAAGCCCCCATACTCGGTTGGGATCGGGATTCCAAGGAGGTCGTTCTCGGCGAAGAGCTGCTTGAGGTCCATCGGGAACTCGCCGCTCTCGTCGATCTCCGCAGCGCGCGGTGCGACGCGCTGCCGAACGAGCTCGCGCACCACCGCGAGCATAAGCGCTTCATCGTCTTCGGTATGTGCCCCGTGCGGGATCGTCGTGGCCATGCAGGCGGTTTCGAGGCGCGCGAGTACTTCCCCGGCAGTATGGACAAGGTCGTGGCAAGCTGCGCCGAGGCAGTGGCGGATATCCCGAGCGGCGCCTCACTCGCCGTCGGCGGTTTCGGGCTCAACGGAATTCCACACAACTTGATTCAAGCGCTGCTCGAGCAAGGCGCCACCGACCTCGTCACCGTGAGCAACAACTGCGGCGTCGACGGATGGGGCCTCGGCGTGTTGCTCGACCACAAGCGTATTCGTCGCACAACCGGCTCCTACGTCGGCGAGAACCGCGAGTTCGAGCGGCAGTTCTTGAACGGCGAGCTCGAGGTCGAGCTCGTTCCGCAGGGAACGCTCGCGGAACGGTTGCGCGCCGGCGGCTGTGGAATTCCCGCGTTCTACACGCCGGCGGGCGTCGGAACGTTGGTCGCGGAGGGCAAGGAGGTGCGGCGCTTCGGAGAGCGCGACTACTTGCTCGAGCATGGAATCGTCTGCGACTTTGCCCTCGTTCGCGCATCGATTGGCGACCGGCAAGGGAATCTCGTCTTTCACAAGGCGACGCGGAACTTTAATCCGCTCTGTGCAATGGCCGGGCGCATTACGATCGCGGAGGTGGAAGAGCTCGTCGAACCCGGTGAGATTCTGCCGGAAAACGTCCACTTGCCCGGGATCTTCGTGCAGCGCGTCGTCCACGTCGGCGCGGGGGGGAAGCGCATCGAGCGCGTCACGGTGAGAGCCAAATGACGTTGACGCGAGAGCAGCTGGCGCAGAGAGTTGCGAAGGAACTGCGAGATGGGCAATACGTGAATCTCGGCATCGGCTTGCCGACGCTCGTTCCTAACTACGTTCCGTCGGGAGTGACGGTCGTGCTCCAGAGCGAGAACGGTATTCTCGGTCTCGGGCCCTACCCGTATGAGGGCGAAGAAGATCCCGACCTCATCAACGCAGGGAAGGAGACGGTGACCGTGCTGCCCGGTGCTTCGTTCTTCGATTCTGCGCTCTCATTCGGCATGATTCGCGGCGGCCACATCGATCTCGCGGTGCTTGGCGCGATGCAGGTTTCGGAACGTGGCGATCTCGCGAACTGGATGATTCCCGGCAAGATGGTGAAGGGCATGGGCGGCGCGATGGATCTCGTTCACGGCGCCAAACGCGTCATCGTCATGATGGAGCACACTGCGAAGGGTGGCGAGCACAAGATCGTGCGCGAGTGCACGCTGCCGCTCACCGGCCGCGGCGTCGTGAATCGCATCATCACCGACCTTGCGGTGATCGACGTAACCCCGGACGGCTTGGTGTTGAGAGAGCTCGCGCCCGGCGTGAGCGCGGAGGACGTACGAAAGGCAACCGGGGCGGAGCTCCTCTCGTAGTCTTCCTGCGCGGCGTCAACGTCGGCGGGCACAGGACGTTCCGGCCGAGCGAGCTGGCGCGAGCGCTGCAGAGATATGACGTCGTGAACGTCGGCGCCGCCGGTACACTAGTCGTTCGCAAGCCCGGCTCGCGCACGAGGTTCCTCGCGGAGCTGCGCCGGCGCCTTCCTTTCGAAACGCACATCATGCTGTGCAAAGCCCGCGACCTCGCGCTTCTCGTGCAAGGGAACCCCTTCGCCGGGCAACGACTGCAGGCGAGCGTTGTACGATTCGTCGGCGTCCTGACGAAGCGTCTCGCCAAGGCTCCGAAGCTGCCGACGGCGTTCCCACCGGCGGGCGAATGGTTCGTGCGCGTGATCGGGTGTAAGGGACAGTTCGTTTTCGGCGTCTACCGTCGTCACATGAAGACGATCGGTTATCTCGGGCGTATCGACAGGCTTCTCGGCGCTCCCGTGACGATCCGAAACTGGAACACGATCGCCACGATCGCAAAGATCTCAGCCGGCGAGCGTCTCGGCTCTGGCGAAGGCCGCGCCGCTTCCCTCGATACGCCACGCCGCAAAAAGAAGCAGTAAGTACGCTAGCAAGAGCGTCGATGCGATGCCGACCGTAAACGCGGCGGAGCCGGAACGCAAGATGAGGCCCGTAACCGCAACGGCGGCGATAACCGGTGCGGCGAGCAGGTAGCAAAGGAAGGCGCGCACCATCCCAAGCGGTCCGCGCTGATCGAGGGCGCTCGGAAAGAGCGCGTAGAGCGCGAGCCCGATCGAGCGAACGTAGACGACGAGCGCGATCGCGATGGGAATGCCTGCGTAGGCGAGCCCGGCCCAGCGTGCGACGATCGCTGC
>JASHTE010000057.1 GCA_030040695.1 Vulcanimicrobiota bacterium
GCGCGTACGCGCGCTTGGTGACGAGATTGAAGATATTGCGATACCAGTTCTGAATCGTCGTGTAGCGGATCGAGGCGTCCTCGAGCGCGATGAGCTCGACGACCGCGCTGTGCAGCGACGACGTCGAGAACTTCGGCGCAGTGCAGCCCTCGATGTAGTGCACCTTCGCGCCCTTGTCGGCGATGATGAGCGTGCGCTCGAACTGGCCCATGTTCTCCGCGTTGATGCGGAAGTAGGCCTGGAGCGGCATCTTCACTTCGACGCCCGGCGGCACGTAGATGAACGAGCCACCCGACCAGACCGCGGAGTTCAATGCCGAGAATTTATTATCCGCAGGCGGAATGACCGTGGCGAAATACTTGCGCACAATGTCGGGGTAGAGCTTGACTGCCGAGTCCATGTCGCAGAAGAGCACGCCGAGCTTCTCGAGCTCCGCGTTGACGCTGTGGTAGACGACCTCCGACTCGTACTGCGCGGAGACGCCGGCAAGGAACTTACGCTCGGCTTCCGGGATGCCCAGCCGATCGAAGGTGCGTTTGATGTCCTCGGGGACGTCGTCCCACGAGCGCTCGGTCTTGTCGGTCGACTTCACATAGTAATGGATGTTCGAGAAGTCGATCTCCGAGAGGAGCTTGGTGTCGCCCCACGTCGGCATGGGCTTGGACGCAAAAATCTCAAAGGCAGCCAGGCGGAAGTCCCGCATCCACTCCGGCTCTTCTTTCATCGCGCTGATCCGCGCGACGATCTCCCGCGTCAGGCCCTTTTCGGACTTGAAGACGTAGTTTTCGGGGTCGTGGAAGCCATGGCGGTACTCCTCGAGCAGGCTCTCGGGCGCAACCTTCAGTTCTGCTGCCATTACTCTCCCAGCCTACCCTCGCGAACCCACTAAGTCAAGATTATAAAGCGTTACCTTCATATTCAGGCTCTAACCCATATTCGTTCACGTCATTTGGGGGTATCCCACCAGGCGCGCCAGGACTCGTAAGCGGCGACCGCAGCACCAAGGGCGATAAGCCCAGTAGCGCCCGGCCATGACGCACGATCAAGGAGGGTCAGAAATGCGGCTGCGACCACCCAAGGTAACAGGGCACTGAGGAAGCGTCTCAGGTGGAGCACTATAGGCCTAAATACTCGGGCGGGAGCGCTTCCGCCACCAGAAGAGGTACGCAAGCCCGACGAGCGCTCCCACGAGGCCACCGAGCGAGTTGCTGTAGTCGTGGCGCGTAATGTCGTCATGGATAACGAAAGCCGCAGCCGCCACTAAGAGTACAAGGCCGGCCCAGGCAAGGGCAATTTTCATCTCGCATGCTTCTTCGCTACGGATCGACGACGAAGCTTCGCGCGCTTGGAGAGAACAACGTCCAACTGAGGTCTTTACACAGGCTTCCTAGGGGGGTATGATTGCGCGGAACCTGCAGGGAACTGCGGGTCGTACGGTCGTGGGGAAGGCGCGCCCATTCGCGCCATCGCGGTGAGTCGCCCGTGCACCGAAAAGCGCCGGCAAGAGCTCGCCGATAGGTCGGGGACGTGACTGCACCGCAGGCGCCAGCCGACGAAGTCCGGAGGTGGGATTCCCCCTTAAGCAAGGGGCCCGAGGAGAGCGGAAATTGAAGGCACTCGGTACGCATATCGTCTGTGAGCTTTCCGGGTGTAATCCGGCGATGCTGACCGACGTGGATGCGGTTCGCGACATGATGATCGGAGCGGCGGAGGTTGCTCGAGCGACGGTCATGGAAGTCGCCTTCCACCGGTTTCAACCCCAAGGGGTTTCAGGCGTGGTCGTCCTCGCCGAATCTCACATTTCGATTCACACCTGGCCGGAGCGCGGTTATGCGGCCATGGATTTCTACACCTGTGGCGAGCACACCGATCCCTGGCTCGCGTGCGAGTACGCAGCCAAGGCGCTCGGCGCCAAGAGCACCATCACTTCGGAGATCAAACGCGGCGTTCGGCAGTCGGCTCGCGACCGGTTCACGCACGTTCTTACGCGCGACCACGACACGCGCGTCCTCTCCGCTTAGCCTCCTTATCGAAAGAGCGCGGCCTCGCCAAAGACTGAGCACTGGAGCTGGTACGTCGAGCAGTTCGCGCCGACGGAGCAGCATCATCACGCGATCGGGCGCGTCTACTTTGAGGGGCGCTCGGAGTTCCAACAGATCGCGATCATCGAGACGCCGGTCTTCGGCAAGATGCTCATCATCGACGGGGACACACAGAGCTCGCAGCGTGACGAGCGGATCTACCACGAGAGTCTTGTCCATCCGGCGCTCGCCGCCGTTTCGTCGCGCGACGAGATTCTGATTCTCGGCGGCGGCGAGGGTGCGACGCTGCGCGAAGTATTGCGCAATCCTGACGTACGCCGTTGCACGATGGTCGACATCGACGGCATGGTCGTGGAGCTCTCGAAACGCTATCTTCCCGAGTGGTCGGCGGGCGCCTTCGAGGATCCGCGGGCGCGTATCGTCATCGGCGACGCGCTTGCATTCCTGCGCGACGCGCCGGAGCAATTCGACGCGATTCTCTCCGACCTCACCGAGCCGCTCGAAGATTCGCCGAGCCATCCGCTCTTCAACGATGAAGTTTTTGCGCTCGTCAAAGCGCGCCTTCGGCCCGGCGGCGTGTACGCACTCCAG
>JASHTE010000058.1 GCA_030040695.1 Vulcanimicrobiota bacterium
CTCAGGAGCTCGACGTACTCGCCCCCGCGCCCGATTGCGTGGACGCACGCCTCAGCGACGGCGAGCTTGACGTCTTCGATCTCTTCAATCGAGAACTGCATGCGAGACGCGATCGCCGAAATCGCAAGCCGCGCGATGGACACCCACTCGGCCTTCGCCGGAATCCGCAGCTCGACGACGTCGCCGGATCCATGCTGTGCCACCGGCGCGTTCACACGAGCGCCTTCATCGCGGCATCCTCGCTATCGAAGATGCCGAAGATCATGACGAGTCCTGTGATGTCGAAGATCTTCTTGATCTGAGGGTTCGTGCAGACGAGATTCACGGAGCCGCCGTGCTCGCGGACGCGTTTCAAGCCGCCGATGAGCACGCCGAGACCCGTCGAGTCGATGTATCGCACCTTCTCGAGATTGATGACGAGATTGTAGACGCCCCGGTCGATCAGATTACTGATCGCATCCTTCAGCTTCGGAGACGTGTACACGTCGATCTCCCCTGAAAGATCGACGACGGAACAATCGCCTTTGCCTTCCCGTACCGTAACCTTGATGTCCAACGATTCGCTCCTATTCCTCGGCTCCGCTCCGTAACTCGTCACTCATGCCGAAATCCCCGCGTGCGTTGTCGACGACACCGCGACCACGTTCGTAGAGATCGTTCGCATTCGCTTGCCACTGTGCTGCAGCGTCCGCGACTTTGTCGCGCACGTCGGCCACCTTTCCGCGCAGATCTTCGGTCGCATCCCTCGCGAAGTTACTCGCCTCTTTCGCCTTTCCGACGAGCAAGTCTCGAGCGTCCTCTCGCGTCAGTGCTATCGCGATCGCGGCGCCGATCGCGCCGCCGATGACAAACCCGCTGAAGAAACCGCTGCCGCGGCGTTCATTTGCCATGATGTATCAACTCCTCGGAGCCATCCCTTGGACTCTTCCCCGTGACCAACCGGCGCAAACCGGCACTCACGCCGGCGAGCGTCGCGCCGATGTTCACGATGGCCGGCGAGAGCGCTTCCCGTACCAGGGAGGTCGTCCCCGAGACCGAGTTCGCGACGGACTCGAGCGCGCCGACCGCTCCACCGAGCCTCGCGAGCGTCTCGTCCGCGGTGGCAGAGATCGCCTCAACGTGCTCGAGCGCCTCGCCTACCGGCTTTCCGACATCCCGAATCTGCCGGTCGACCTCGTCGAGGGTCGTGCGTAGGCGCGCAAAGAGCTTCGCAAGCGCGATCATCGCGACGAAAAATCCGACGCCGACGAGAAGGGCGCCGGCACCGACGCCGACGTCGAGCACACTAGGCCAGTCCATATTTAAGTCCGGCGCAATTCGGAGATCGCGCTGGGCATGACCTGCAGGACCCGATCAATCTCCTCCTGCGTCGTCGGCGGACCGAGGGAGAATCGGATCGCCTCCCCCGCATCCGCTGTGCCGAGCGCCGCGATAACATGGCTCCTCTCGGCAACGCCCGACGTGCAGGCGCTCCCCGGCGAGACAGCGATTCCTTCGAGATCGAGCTTGACGGCAAGCGTCTCGGCCGGTACGCCCGGGAAGGAGCAATTAGAGAGACCGGGCAGGCGCGGCTCTCCCCCATTGAAACGCACCGACGGAACGCTTGCTGCGACTCCCTGCTCCAGCCTATCGCGCAACCCGGCTACCCGAGCGAGCTTACGCTCTTGCTCGGCCTGGGCAATCTCCAGAGCAGTCGCGCACCCCACTGCTCCGGCGACGTCCTCCGTACCCGCTCGCTTTCCGAACTCTTGTCCGCCTCCCCGTAGAATCGGCGCCATCGGCGTTCCCTCGCGAAGATAGAGCACGCCCACGCCTTTGGGTCCACCAAATTTGTGGGCGGCTAGAGCCATGGCATCGATGCCAAGCGCCTCGACGTCGAGGGGCATCCAGCCGGCAGCCGCGATCGCGTCGGTGTGAAACGGCACACCGCGGCGGCGAGCCATGCGCGCGAGCGTGGCAATGGGTTGAATCGTTCCAATCTCGTTGTTCGCATACATCACGCTCGCCAACGCCGTCTCGTCGCGCAACGCCGATGCGAAGTGCTCAGGATCGACAAACCCTCGCTCGTCGGCTCCAAGGAGCGTGATCTCGTAACCTTCTTCGCTCAGCAGGTCGAGCGATCGCAAGACTGCGTGATGTTCGATAGCGCTCGCAACCACGTGACGCCCCGCGCTCGCGCGTGCTATACCAACGAGCGCCAGCCCAACGGCCTCCGACCCGCCTCCGACGAAGAGGATCTCCTTTCGCTTGGCGCCGAGCACGCGGGCAATTCGTTCGCGCGACTCTTCGAGCACCGCCTTCGCACGTCTCCCTTCACGATGAAGAGAGCTTGCGTTATACGTGGGCCCTTCCAGGTGGGGGAGCATCGCCGCAAGCGCCTCAGGGCGCAATGGCGATGTCGCGGCATAGTCGAGGTAGATGCGGGTTTGCGTCACAGGGCTTTCCAAGGGGGCTACGCTAGCATGTGCTCGTGCGAAGCTCCATTGCACACTCCGAGAAGTAGCAACGGGAACCGGCGGTCCGAGTCAATCACTCGGACCGCCATTTTTTTCCGGGTGCATTTCGCAGTTCGAGTGGCACAGGTTCGTTGCGCGTCTGCTCAAC
>JASHTE010000059.1 GCA_030040695.1 Vulcanimicrobiota bacterium
GGCGCGCTCTTCACCTCGTACGCCCCGTCGGCCTCGCTCCGCTCTACCCACGCGATCGACTCGTCTCCGGGCGCTTGGGCACGGTCGATCGTCGCCACGTGCGCGAGGAGGGGACGCATCGCGAGGTCGCGCCTCCGTTCGGCCTCCGCGTCGTTCTCCGGTGCGTGGAGGAGCGCGTCGTGCCAGTGGGCGTGCAGCCAGTTCTCTACATGATAGAACGCGTCGCGCAGCGCGTCGAGCGCCGGATCGGCCTCCTCGTTTGCGGCGAGCGTGTAACGCTCGGCCGGGCCGCGCGCGAGGGCCTGTTCGAGCCCGCGAACGCCTTCGTCGACCTGCGCGGCGAGCGCCGGCGGCACGCGATACGCGCGATGCAACTTGCGCATCATTCTGCCGATCGTGCGCCGCGAGACACTGCCCGTCAACGCCTCGGTCGCCCAACGTTCGCACTGATGCGCCTCGTCGAGCACGGCAACGTCGTACCGAGGGATGAGGCCGCCGCCCATTGCAAGGTCGAGAAAGAAGAGTGCGTGATTGACGACGACGAGATCTGCATAGCTTGCCTCGTCGCGCTTCTTGAAGAACCAACAATCACGGAAGTGCGCGCAGAACTCGCCGGTGCAGTCGTCCGCGTCGGCATCGAGCTGCTCCCAGTCTTGCGGAGTCGGCGTGAACGAGAGCTCCGCGCGGTCGCCGGTCTGCGTCCGCTCCGCCCACGTCCATATGTCCTGCACGGCGCGCGACGGAGGCACGAGGCGCTCACCGCGCATGCGACCGTACTTGTCCTTGCAGAGGTAGTGGCTACGTCCTTTGAGCAGCGTCACGCGCACGGGGACGTCGAGCGCGCGCATGACGAGCGGGATGTCCTTTTCGACGAGCTGCTCTTGCAGCGCAATCGTTCCCGTCGACAGCACCACCTTCTTCCCGCTGCGCACCGCCGGCACGAGGTAGGCGAGCGACTTCCCGATGCCGGTGCCGGCCTCCACGATCGTGTGCATCCCCTCGAGAATCCCGTGCTCGATGAGCTTGGCCATTTGCACCTGCCCGGGACGCGCCTCGAACTCGCTGAAGACGCGCGTAAACGGCCCGCGCGAATCGAAAATCTCTTCGATGCTTGCGGTCAACGCGGAGTGACGTTCTCTGCGGGTGACTCGTACTCGGTGTCGAGCGCGCTTCCGCTACTATCGTAGGCCTCGGGGCGAATGCGTCTCGGTGGAAAGTAGATGGCGTAGGTGAGTATGAATCCGGCAAGCAGACCACCGACGTGCGCTGCCTTCGAAATCAGCGGTATTGCGAACGTGATGACGAGGTTCACGATGAGAATCGGCAGATTCGCGCGCACGAGGTCCATGCCGCGTCGGCCAAACTTAAAGCCGATCGCAAAGAGCGCGCCAAAGATGCCGAAGATAGCACCGCTTGCTCCGAGCGTGGCGATCGTCGGGTCACCGAAGCCTAGGTAGACGACGCTGAAACCCGATGCGAGCAGCGAGACGAAATAGACGAGCAGCATGCGTGGTGAACCCAGAATCGCTTCGATGAAACGCCCTAAGACATAGAGCGAGTACATGTTGACGGCGATGTGAAGGATGCCTTCGTGGAGGAAGGCACTCGTAATGATGCGCCAATACTCATGATACTCGGTCACCTGAATCGGCGCCAACGCTCCCGCTTGCAACACCGTTTGCAGACTCTGGGCGGTCGGGCTTATCGATAGAATGCCGCCACGCGTTACGACGATCTCCCACAGAAAGACGATGAGGTTCACCGCGATGAGGAACTGCGTGACGGGATATCGGTTCGTCATCGCAACGCCGCAGATTCTTGTGTCACGACGACGATGCGCGCGAGCTCGAGCGAGATCGCAACGCGCTTGCCGGAGACTTCGATCGTCACCGGGCCCCCAAGTGGTGCCTTTTCGACCACCCGCACGCGAGTGTTCGGCAGCAAGCCGAGCTCGCCGAGATACCGCAGCATCTCCGGAGGAACGTCGGTGACGCCGCAGACGGTCACCTCGGCACCCGGCTCGACTTGCGCGAGCGGCTCACCGACCGCTTCCGGTTTCGAGAGGTCCTTCGACGGAATGGGGTGACCGTGCGGACAGGTCTTCGGATTCCCGAGCACCTCGATGAGCCGCTCCTCGAGACGATCGGTAATGGCGTGCTCGAGAATGCACGCCTCGGCGTAGACGTCATCCCACGGCATACCGAGCATGTCGGTCAGGAGACGCTCGGCGAGTCGGTTGCGGCGAACGACGCGTACCGCGGCTTCCAATCCCTGACGCGTCAGCTTCACATCGCCGCGCGACTCGTGCTCGACGTAGCCGTCGCCAACGAGCTTCTTCAGCATTCCAGAAACCGAAGCGGGCGAGACGCCGAGCTCGGTTGCGAGCACCGACGTCGTCGCTCCGGGGCCCTCTCGCTCCAAGCGATAGATCGCCTTCATGTACATCTCGAAGGACTCGGCGAAGTGCGAATGCGAGTGTCCGGCCATAGTGTTATTCTTCACGCAGCAATGCTTTTAACGCCTGCTTGCGCTCTTTGGATGCAAAGCTCGCCTCGATGGCGAAGCGCACGAATCGGCGTAACAGCTTGAGGCCGCCGAGCCGGGCGACGTAGAGATACTCCTCCTCGATCGACGTTTCGAAAAGCGCGGGGTCGTCGGCGTCGATAGCGACGGGAACTCCGGCTTCGTGGAAACGGAAGAGCGGATGCGGGAGGTCGCGTGAGGCAGCGCCGGTACGGAAGTTCGACGTAGGGCAGACTTCGAGCGTTATACGCTTGCTCGCGAGCAACTCGACGACGCCGGGATCTTCGAGCGCGCGTACTCCGTGGCCAATGCGCTCCGCGCCGAGCATCTCCACTGCCGAGCGAACGGACTCGGCCCCCGCGGCCTCGCCCGCGTGCGCGACCGTGTGCAACCCAGCACCGCGCGCATACGCGAAAACGTCCGCGAACAGCTCCGCCGGAAAGCGTCCCTCATCGCCCCCTAGGCCAATGCCGATGACGCCGAGGTCACGCGTTGCGAGCGCGAGCTCGACCGTGCGCATCGCGCTCTCCGGCCCGAGATTGCGCGTCACGTCGACGATGAGCGAGAAGTTACTCTCGCCGTCGGCGTTCAGTTCCCGCGAGATCGCCACGAGTGCTTCGCGAACGTCGAGCTCGGGATGGAAATGCGACCAGGTGGACGGAGAGACGAAAAGCTCGCCGTAGACGACGTTCTGCGCGCGTGCGTCGGCAACAAACTCGCGCGCGAGACGCGCGTAATCTTCCGGCAGACGCAACGCCTTGCACACCGCTACGAAGGTGCGCAAGAACTCTGGGAAATCTTCGAAACGGTAGACGCGCTCGCGTTGCGGCACCGCGATGGCGTCGCGCTCTGCGAGCTCGAGGAAGCTTTCCGCGCGTAGCGTTCCTTCCAGGTGACAGTGGAGGTGGAGCTTCGGCACGGCATGGACGGCCGCGTCGAGGCCAAGACCTTCGGCGAGATGCACGCCCTCTTGCTTCGCCGCGCTCCCTAGTGAACCCAAGCGCAACCTTTTCATAGGTCCCCGGTTCTGGGCGAGGAGGGAGAGGCGCAGGCGCCGTAGCACAAGGGTCACCGCGGGGTGGAGCAGTCCGGTAGCTCGTTGGGCTCATAACCCAAAGGTCGGTGGTTCAAATCCATCCCCCGCAACCAAGCTTGGAAAACCCCTCGTGGACTCGGTCTCACGAGGGGTTTCTGCATCTTCGGTTTCCTGACACACCGGGTGACCGCAGTGAATCCGATGGCCAAACTTGCCTAGCTTCGGAGAAATGCCAGGATGTCAGCG
>JASHTE010000060.1 GCA_030040695.1 Vulcanimicrobiota bacterium
CGGGGATCGTCTCGACGCCTCCGCGCGCGGCGAAGTCGAGAGCGCGCTCGCGGAGCTGAAACGCTACAGCGAGAACGGCACGGTCGATCAGATCAAACCCGCGATCGAGCGGCTGCAGCAGGCCAGCTATAAGATGGCGGAGCTGCTCTACAAAGCCTCGGGAGCGTCAGGCGCTCCGGCCGGCGACGGCGCGGGGACCAACGGCAGCAGCGCCGGCGCGTCGCAGCCGCAAGAAGACGTCATCGACGCCGAGTTCAAAGAGTCGAAATAATGACTCTCCAGCGACATGCCTGATGAGGAGAGAGTCGCTTCGGTAGAGGACGATCTACGCGAGCAGTTGGCGGCGGCGAACACGCGCGCCGACGAAAACTACAACCGCTTTCTGCTCGCGGCCGCCGATTACGACAACTTCAAGAAGCGCACCGAGCGCGATCTTCGCAAGATGCTTGCCGATCGGCGGCGCACCTTGCTCGAACGTATCTTGCCCGTACTCGACAATCTCGAGCGCGCGCTTGGCTCGGAGAGCACGGGTGAGGCGCTGCGCGACGGCGTCGAGCAGACCCTGCGCGGATTTCGCGCGGTGCTCGCCGCCGAAGGCGTCACGCCGATCGACGTCGAGGGCAAGGCTTTCGACCCGCACGTTGCCGAAGCGATCGGGACGGCGCAGCCGAGCGACGGGATCGCCGACAACACGGTGACCCACGTCTCCGAGAAAGGCTACATGCTCGGCGACGAGTTGCTGCGCCCCGCGAAGGTCATCGTCGCGAAGCGCATTGACGAAGCGACCGGATGAACTACAAGGACTACTACGCGACGCTCGGCGTCTCGAAGAGCTCCACCGAGAAGGACATCAAGTCGGCGTACCGCAAGCTCGCGCGTAAGTGGCATCCTGACGCAAATCCCGATAATCCCAAAGCAGCTGAGGAGAAGTTCAAGGAGATCTCCGAGGCGTACGAAGTGCTCGGTGACGCGCAGAAGCGCAAGAAATACGACCTGCTCGGCGCCGATTGGCAGCAGGCGGCGCAGCAAGCCGAACAGCAGCAGCGCTACCGCACCCACTTCGAAACCGAAGGCTTCGATTTCGGTAACATCGGCGGAGCCAGCGGTTTCTCCGATTTCTTCGATCTCTTCTTCTCCGGTATCGGCCGGCGCGCAAGTGCGCCGAGCAGCAGCGCGGCCCGCGGCCAAGACATCGAGTCGACGGTCGAGCTGTCCTTGCGCGACGCATACGAGGGAGGGAGGAAGTCGCTCTCGCTGCAGGTTGAAGACGTCTGCCCGCGCTGTCATGGCACCGGGACGCAGCACGGGCGGCTCTGTTCCCAGTGTCACGGCACCGGGCACGTCGTCGTCACGAAAAAGTTCGACGTGAACATACCGCGCGGCGTGAGCGAGGGACAGCGCATTCGTCTCGCCGGCCAAGGCGGGAGCGGCTCACCCAACGGTGATCTCTACCTCGTCGTGCACATTCTCGACGACCCCAACTATCAGCGCAAAGGCAACGATCTCTATGTCGACTTGCCCGTCAACATCTACGATCTCGTCCTCGGCGGCGAGGTCAACGTGCCGACGATGAGCGGCCCCGTCTCGATGCGCATTCCCGAAGGAACGCAGAACAATCGGCTGCTACGCCTCGCTGGGAAAGGCATGCCGAGCGTCAAGGGTGCGAGCAGCGGGGATCAATACGTTCGCTTGATCGGCCAACTTCCGCAACAACTCTCCGAAAAAGAACGCAACCTCTTCAAAGAACTCGCAAAGCTGCGTAACGGCAAGAAGCCATGATGAGCGGGCACGGGCTGATGTGGGGCGACCTCTACAGCCCGGACAAGCCGAAAGCGCCCCGGCGCATCGACTGGCGCAGGATCGGCGCACTGTTCTTGCCCTATTGGCGCCCGCAGACGCTCGTGCTCGCATGCATCGTCAGCTCTTCACTGCTTGGGCTCATTCCCGGCTTCATGACGGCAAACATCATCGATGCGGCGATCCCGCACCGCAGCTTCACGCTGCTCTGCATCGACCTGGCCGTCATCGTCGCCTCGGCGCTCATCTCGGCGGCAATCGGCGTCGCGCAGGGCTACTTGAACTCGCTCGTCGGCGAGGGGATCATGCGCGACATCCGCACGAGCCTCGTCTCACACCTGCACCGTATGCCTATCCCGTTCTTTACGGGGACGAAGACCGGCGAGATCATGAATCGCGTCTCGAACGACGTCGACAACGTCGACAACGTCGTGACGGGCACACTGACACAGATCGTCACGAACGTCGTCATCATCACGACAACGCTCGTGGCGATGTTCGTTTGGAATTGGCGGCTCGCACTCCTTTCGACGGTGGTCGTACCGCTGATGACGCTGCCGCTCGGGCCGGTTGGCCGCCGCATGTACGAGGTTCGCCTGCGCACGAGACGGCAGCGCGACGAGATCGAGTCGATCACGCAAGAGACGCTTTCCATCTCCGGCATCATGCTCATCAAGTCGTTTGCGCGCGAGCTCTTCGAGAGCAAGCGCTTCTACGAGGTCGGCACGAAGCTCATGAATCTCGAGATCCGCCTCGCGATGGTCGGACGCTGGTTCCTCGCATCGGTCACGGCGATGGTGATCGTCGGGCCGGTGATCGTGTGGCTCGGCGGCGGATGGCTCGCGATTCAGCACTCGCTCCAAGTGGGCGTCATCGTCGCCTTCGTGACCTTCATTCAAACGCGCCTCTACGGCCCGGCCGCAGCACTCGCCGGAATTCAAGTGCAGATCGTGAGCGCACTTGCGGTCTTCGAGCGCATCTTCGACTACCTCGATATGAAGACCGAGGCTTACAATGCGCCGGGAGCGATCGCACTTCCGGAGATTCGGGGTGACATTCGCTTCGAAGACGTCTCCTTCAGCTACACGGAGCAGCGCCCTATCCTCGAGCACGTCTCGTTCGAGGTACAGCACGGTCAAGTCGCGGCTTTCGTCGGTCCCACCGGCGCCGGAAAGACGACGATTACCGAACTCGTGCCGCGCTTCTACGATCCTCAAGAGGGGCGTGTGCTCGTCGACGGTCACGACGTGCGAACGGTGACGCTCGACTCGCTGCGGCGAGACATCGGGATCGTGACGCAGGAGACGTATCTCTTCCACGACACGATCGCGAACAATCTGCGCTACGGCAAGCCCGACGCCACCGACGAGGAGCTCGTCGCGGCGACGACGGCGGCGAACATCCACGACTTCATCGCTTCGCTTCCGGAGGGCTACCAGACGCTGGTCGGAGAGCGCGGTCACAAACTCTCCGGTGGAGAGCGCCAACGCCTGGCAATTGCGCGCGTGCTCCTGAAAGATCCGCGCATTCTCATCCTCGATGAAGCGACGAGCGCACTCGATTCACATAGTGAAGCAGCCATTCAAGCGGCCCTCGAGCAGCTCATGCGCGGGCGGACGAGCCTCGTCATCGCACATCGTCTTTCGACGGTTCTCTCGGCAGACGTCATCTTCGTCGTCGAGCGCGGGCGCGTCGTCGAGCAGGGCACGCACCCCGTTCTCCTCGCGCGCAATGGTCCGTACGCACGGCTCTATCGCAAGCAATTTCGGGAAGCATCGCGAATCGTCGCCACCTAAGGAAACTCTCAATGCTCTTACAGGTCGAAGGGCTCACGAAGCGGTTCGGGGCGACGCTCGCGGTCGATGGCCTTTCCTTCGAGTTGCGCGGCGGTGAAGTCGTCGGGCTTCTCGGCCCGAACGGAGCCGGCAAGAGCACCACTTTTCTCTGCACGGCGGGATTCTTGCGCCCCGACAGGGGCAGCTTTCGGCTCGACGGTAAAGATCTCGGCGCCGAGCGCACGCAGAGTGTCGCGCTTATTCCCGAAACACCCGACGTCTACGCGATGCTCACCGTTTGGGAGCATCTGATCTTCGTTGCCAAGAGCTGCCGGCTGCGCCCCGGCTGGGAGCAGCGCGCCCGAGCGCTCATCGAGCGGCTCGGCATCGCAGAGCAGCACGATACGCTCGGGGCGGCTCTGTCGAAGGGCATGCGTCAGAAGCTCCTCGTCAGTGCCACCGTTCTCGCCCAGACACCCGCCATTTTGTTCGACGAGCCGATGGTCGGGCTGGATCCGCTCGGGCAGCGCGAGTTGCGCGGAATCATCGGCGATCTCAAAGGCGAGGGCGTCGCCGTCATGATCAGCACGCACATTCTCGAGCAGGCAGAGTCGATCTGCGATCGCGCGGTGATCTTGAAGAATGGGCGCAATATCGCTCAGGGAAGCTTCGACGAGCTGCGTGCTCGCACGGGAAACTTCTCCGTCGAGGACGCCTTCATCGAGTTGACGCGGTAATCGGCGATGCGCAGCGACCTCTCCGCCTTGTTCTATCTGGAGATGCATCAGCTCGTCAACCAGGTGCATGCCATCGTGAGCCGGCC
>JASHTE010000061.1 GCA_030040695.1 Vulcanimicrobiota bacterium
TGTGCGGTGCGGCGGACACGCGCGCCGTTGAAGGTCGCCGCCTCCAGCAGCAGCGACGAGGTGGTCTCCTGCACCTCGCTGCGCGCGCCGCCCATCACGCCCGCGAGCCCGAGTGGTCCGCTCGCGTCGGCGATTACGAGCGCCGCCGGTGAGAGTGCGCGCTCGACACCGTCGAGCGTGACGAGCCGTTCGCCTTGGCGCGCGTTGCGTACGACGAGCGTGGCGTCGGCCACGTGTGCGGCGTCGTAGAAATGCAGCGGCTGACCGGTTTCGAGCAACACGTAGTTCGATATGTCGACGGCGTTGTTGATCGGACGGACGCCGCACAGCGCGAGGCGCACGCGCACGCGCGCCGGTCCCAAGCCGACGCGAATGTTCTCGAAACGCTGCGCAACGAACCGCAGGCAATCATCGCTCTCGATCTCGACGCGTACCGGCGGCGAGGACTCGCCTTTGCCTGGATTCTCGAGCGGCGGCAATCGTAGCGGCAGGCGGTAGGAGGCGGCGAGCTCGCGCGCCAGCCCGATGGCGCACATTGCATCGACCCGATTCGAGGTGATCTCGACATCGAGAACGTCGTCGGTGAGCCCGAGGAGCGCTACAACGTCTGCGCCGATCGGCAGTGACTCGTCGAGCTGCATAATGCCGTCGGCGTCGAACCACTCGGGAGGCAGCGCGAGCTCGTCGGGCGAGCAGAGCATTCCTTCCGAGGCGGTGCCGCGCATCGTGCGCCGCTCGATGGTAACCTGCGGTAGCCGTGCGCCAAGCCTTGCTACCGGCACGATCTGCCCGGCGGCAACATTGGTGGCAGCGGTAACGATCGTGAGCTCCTCGCCGCCACCGGCGTCAACGGCGCAGAGCTGCAGCCGATCGGCATTGGGATGGCGCTCGATCGCACGAATGCGCCCGACGACAACGTTCGTAATATGCGGACGCTTCACGATGTGCGTGACAGGAAAGCCGAGCATCGCAAGCCGGTCGGCAATCTCTTGCGACGTGGCGGGCACGTCAACGTACTCGCGCAGCCAAGATATCGGGATGAGCATTAAGATATCCCCTATGCGAGCTGTTCGAGAAAGTCGGGGTCGCTGTCGATGAAGCGGCGGATGTCGTCGACGTCGTAACGAGCGAGCGCGATGCGCTCGGCGCCGAAGCCGAAAGCCCAGCCGGAGAGGCGCTGGGGATCGTAGCCAACCTCTCGCAAGACATTCGCGTGCACCATGCCCGCGCCGCCGAGCTCGATCCATCCCGAACCACCGCACATGCTGCATGCCGTGGCGCTCCCGCCGCACTTCGGGCATGTGGTATCCACTTCGGCGCTCGGTTCGGTGAACGGGAAAAACGATGGCCGAAAGCGCACGCTCTGGTGGGCGCCCAGAAGCACGCGACAGAGCCCGGCGAGCATGCCTTTCAAGTGACCGAAGTGCACGCCTTCGGCGACGAGGAGCCCCTCGAGCTGATGAAATTGAAAGTGATGGCGCGCGTCCACCGCGTCGCGGCGATAACACTTGCCCGGCGCGATGATCGCGATCGGCGGACGATGGTTTTGCATCGTGCGAATCTGCATCGGCGAGGTATGCGGGCGCAAGAGCAGCGTTTCATCGATCCAGAACGAATCGAAGCCCTCGCGCGCAGGATGCTCCGGTGGAATATTCAGTGCGTCGAAGTTGTAGTAGTCCGGTTCGACTTCCGGGCCTAGCACCACGGCGAAACCACGCCGTTCGAAGTACGTGCAAGCGTCTTCGATGACGTGTCGGATCGGATGGGTCGAGCCGAGGCGCGCCTCGGGCGCGGGAAAGGTGACATCGACGCGCCGCGAGAGCGCTTCCTCGACTGCGTGCGAGGCAACTTTGACCCGGCGCCGTTCGAGCAGCTCTTCCATCGCTGCGACTGCGTCGTTGATCTCCTTGCCGGCCGTAGGGCGCTCATCCGACGGCAGGCGCCCGATGCTTCGCCGGATCGCCGCCAGGTCGCCACTCCGCCCGAGGTACTGGGCGCGGGCCGCTTCGAGGGAGCGCTCGTCGCTCGCCACCTCGAGCGCGCGCTCAAAACGTGCGTGAAGGTCGGTGAGCCTCTCGTTCAGCTCAGACATCGCCGCAAAAGAAAAGCCCGGCATCTTTCATGCCGGGCGCTTATTGGAAAGGTCCTTGAGACCTCTTGTCGTTTCAGCCTGGGCTCGGCGCCGAATGTGTTCTCCGATAGGCCAAATACGCGTTGATCGAACCTGTTTGCGCGAAGAGCCTCCAGAAGAAATCGCACGTTGCCATGGGGCGTCTGGTCTCCTTCTCTGCACCGTTACATCCGGTACGGCGGCCGGAATGGACCGAGTATAGCACGCGGCCTATGAGGCCGGTAGTCTTGACAATCGCGCAACAATCGACCTATTCGGAGCGGCTCAAGCTCGCTTGGTAGAGCGCGATTGACCCTGCTACGGACGCGTTCAGCGAGTCGGCCGAGCCGGGCGCCGGGATGCTAACGAGCCGGTCGCAGATGCTCTCCCAGGGGCCGAGCCCATGGCGCTCCTGGCCGACGACGAGAAGGGGGGCAGTGTCGGAAAGGCTCGCGATCGAGTCCGGCGCGCCTGAGTCGAGGCCGTAGATCCGCCGCCCTTGGGCATTTGCCTTCGTCTCGACCTCGCCGGCGCTCGCGACCGCAACGGGGAGGCGGAAGAGCGAGCCCATCGCGCCTCGGACCACCTTTGGATGGTACGGATCGACCCCACCAGACCCGAAGATGACGCCGGCCGCGCCGAACGCCTCCGCCGAGCGAACGAGCGTGCCGGCGTTCCCTGGGTCATTGAGGTCGGCCAGAACGAGCACCGGCCTCGGATCGACCAAGAGCGCCGGGAGTGGGGCGAGGCGCCGGCGGGCAATGGCGATGATGCCCGTCGGGCTCTCTACGTCGGAGAGCTGGCGGGACGCGCGCTCGGCGATGAGGTACGTCGGCGTCTTCCTTTCGAGCGTGCGAAGAAGCGGGTAACGTTCGTAGGCTGCGGCGGTCGTGTAGAGCTCGTCTATCTCGAGGCCGCTGCGGTGCGCCTCCTCGAGCAGGGTCGGCCCCTCGAAGAGAAAGCGGTCGCTCTTGCGACGGCTTTTTGGTGTGAGGAGCGCGCGCACGGCGCGCAGACGGGGGGAGTTACTCCCGAGGCGCGTGGGCATCTAGCGTGCGCGGCGCGCCCGCGAGGCGCGCGTCGCGATGAAGATCGCGGCCGCGGCAACTCCGGCGAGCAGATCGGCGACCGTGCTGTTGAAGTGACGCGGAAACAGCGCGTCGACGAGGATGTTCACGACGTAAACCGCGATCACGAGCACGACGAGAAAGTACGCGAGCCAGCCAAGCTCAGCGAGGATTGAGTGCTGCCGCACCGCATGAGGATACCATGATGGAGGAGCTTGCGCACACGATCGACTCACGGGTGGTCTTCGAAGGCCCGGTTTTCCGCGTACGCGTCGATGAGCTGCGATACGCAGACGGAAGCACGCATCGCAGCGACGTCGTCGAGCACGCCGCGACGTTCGGCATCATCGCGCTCAGCGCCCCGGGTGAGATCGTGCTCGTGCGACAGTACCGTCACCCTGCCGGCAGGATGCTGTGGGAGATCCCGGCGGGAACCGCCGACGGCCGCGAGGAGCCTATCGCCGGCGCGGCGCGCGAGCTCGCCGAGGAGACCGGTTTTCGTGCAGGTCGCCTACGGCCGCTCTGCACGGTGTATATGACGCCAGGCTTTTGCGACGAGCTCATGCATTTTTTCGTCGCGCAGGATCTGCGCTCGGGGGCGCAGTCGCTCGATGAGGACGAACGTATCGAGGTAGGGCGCTTTACCCTCGAGCAGGCGCGACGCCTCGTTGCAGCGGGCGAGATTGCAGATGTAAAGACTTTGCTAGCTTTGCAGTGGCTGGCCTCGGGTGGGGGTGAACTGCTGCGCTGAACGCGTCGATAGAGAGGATTGACCCCACTCGATAGGGGGTGCAACCGGAGGAAAGTGAATCGTGGAAATCCCGGGTGACATTGACGCAGTTCTCAAACGCATATTGAGCACTTCGCGTCCGGCTCTGCCGGTCGCGAAGGACGAGCGCTCGGTGCTTGCAGCCGAAGACGAAGCCTATCTCGGTTCGCTTGTGAACGCGATTCGCACGGGACGCCGCGCAGTACTCATCGTCGAAGATGCCGACGAGCGCCTCCGCTACATGTTTAGCAACGCCTCGCCCCCCGAGGCCGTCGCAATGCTCGGCAAGGTGACGGAAGCCACCGGCCGGCGTATCGCGGAAAACGACATTTAGCGTCCGTCTTAGGGACTAAACGAGATGAAGGCGATCTTGCCGTCAGGCGTGATCGTCATCTTGTCGTGCAGCGTGCCATTGGCGAAGTGCACGAGGAACTCATACTGCGTTGCGCCGCTCGCCGCCGGCATGCTCGCGATCGGTAAGATCGAAACGATCGATCCGTAGGCGGCGATGTGCGCGTTGCGTATCACGTTGTCCGAGAGGTAGTTGCTGAAGGCGGGAGTGAGTTGCGTGCGGTCGATGTGACCCGTCGCTAAACGGATGAGCCACTCGCGAGCGCGCGTCATGATCGCGTTCTCCACGTGGAGCCCGCTGGGCGGCTCGAGGACGTCGAGGATGCGCCCCGCGACGCGCTCCGGCAAGCCGCCGGACGTACCCGAGTCATCGACGTTCGCGAGCACGATCACGCCGATGTGATCGTCGGGGATGAGCGCGTTCATCGCTTGGAATCCCGGCACCTCACCGTTCTGCCAGATAAAGCGGCGACCGCCGCGCTGATCGATCGTCCAGCCCATCGCGTGCAGATCGAACCCGCCTTGAAGCCCGGGCGTGAACATTTCGCGTACGGCGTCGACGCGCAGGAGGAGAGGGAATTCGATGTCCCACTTCGCGAGATCGTAGACGTTGCTGATCACGCCCGTGTCCCCAGCGGTTCGTGTCGAGCTCCAGAGCGCCACGCGGGCGAACGCGGCGCCGACCGGACGGTAACCAACGGCGTGGTCCGCCGAGATGCCGCTGTCGCCGACGTAGAGGGAGCCGTTCATGACGAGCGGCAGGAAGACGTGCTGCTGCACGTAGTCGGAGAGCGGGACGCCGCTCACGTGTTCGATGATGAGCCCTGCAAGTAGATAGTTCACGGGGTTGGGGTCGTAGCTCTTCCCGGGTGCACCGGTGAAGTGTCCGCGGTTGACGGCGTTCACGAGGTGCGCCCAGTCGGTGACGTGCGGAAGCCCCGACGTCTGGTCGAGGAGCTCGCGGATCGTCACGAAGCGCGCCGCCGTAACCTCCGGCAAGTACGTCGTTACGGGGTCGTCGAGCGAGAGCTTCGAGCTCTGCGCGAGCAAGAGAATCGCGGCGGCCGTGAACTCTTGGCTGATCTGCCCGACCGCGAACTGTGTGTTCGCCGAGACACTGCTCTTTCGGCTGAGATCGGCTGCTCCGAAACCGCGGGCATACACGATGCTACCGGACTCGATGATCCCCACCGCCACGCCCGGCGTGCGCCGCGCGCGGATTTCCGCTTCGACGATGGTGTCGACTCGGCGCTCGGTCGCAGGCGTAAATGCGAGGGCCGACGCCGCTGCGAT
>JASHTE010000062.1 GCA_030040695.1 Vulcanimicrobiota bacterium
GTGACCGTCGTCGTCGTGAGACTCGTCGCACCGGTCGTGTCGCTGTCCGTCAACGTTACCGCGTTCGTGAAGGTCCCGGTGAGCGTCTGTCCCGACGAGTTCTCCGCAGTGAGCGTGAGCGGGATCGTAGTCGGCTGGCCGGCCGTCAGCGTCGTGCCGCCGCTGAGGGTCATGCTTGCGATCGTTCCGGTGGTAGACGTCGACCCTCCGCCACCCGAAGGAGTGACGCCGCCGCCGCCACCACCGCCTCCTCCGCACGCTGCAACGATTGCGCAACACGCGAGAAGCAAAAACAGTATGGTCGTACGCTGCACGATAGTACGTTCGCGTTCGGACAAATGGCCTTCCTGGCGGCGGAGGACGAAGGAAACGAGGGCAGGGAGAGCAAGCGTACGCCGGGTTAACCCTCAGGAGGTTGAAATGTTCGTGCGTGGACCTTTCGTAACGACTGCGGCGGCAGTTGCCGTGATGCTCGTTAGCGCTGCGCCGCATCCGGCTGCTGCTTCTTCGCCGCAAAGTGCTGCGGCATCAGCGCTCGTGAGCTACGAGCGGTCGCACTATCATAATACGGACGTCGAACATCCCACATGTTACGTCGTTCAGGCGTGGGCGCAGTGTTCGTTCGGAACAGGTCATGGAATGGCCGAAGTCAACGCGTGGCTGCATCTCAAGAACGGCGCGTGGAGTTACCTCGGCTCAGGCGGCGGCGTAACCGACGCGCAGATGCTCGAGAAGCAATACGGCATCCCAGCCTCGATCGCCAAGGAGTTCCAGACCAAGCAATAGGCCTGCCATTTTGCTGGCAGGGCTCCTCTCGCGAACCAAGAAACCGACTGGTGCTGCTCTGAGGAGGATGACCATGCCGCGCTTCATTCTTGGATTACTCATTGCGCTCGCGATAGCCGGCGCGGTGGTCGACGGGCCAAAGGTGGCTGCCGTCGCGGCGCCGGCGCCGACGCCCGCCGCCTTGCAGTACGAAGAGATCACGCGCTTCGAGTATCCGCCCGCGACGCCGATCCCCCCCGGCTCGTTCGATGCGGATCGCTCCGCCATCATGGCATCGGCGTCGACGCCGGCGCCCGCGCATCATGGGCTCTTCGCCGGCGTGCTGAACAACGTTCAAGGCGAGATGGGCGCGATGCAATCGTTGCAGCACGGCACGCTCGTTCGGTACACGTACTACAACGGCTGGGTACGCGTCGATAATCTCACAGATCAGACTGCGACGATTACGAAGTGTTCGCTGCGTCAGTACATCACGCTCGACCTCGCGCATCACACGTACACGATCGCAAGCACCGTGCCGTCGCCCGCGCCCGCTCCAGCGCCGGGCGGCTATCCACAACAGCCAAGCACGGTCAATGAAGCCCCGGGAACGGCCGACATGACGGTGCAGGCGCAAAGCCAGAATCTCGGACCGAGGACGCTCGAAGGTATCGGAACGCATGGGAGTTCGGCTTCAATTTCAGTCGTGACGACGCACGCGACCGGTTCATGCCGAAACGGTTCTGTGTCGATGCAGATCGTTGCGTATGTTTCGGGAATCGGCATTCCGCGAGCCTACTGTCCGCTGCCGCGCGTGAGCGGTACGATGCCGCAGGGTCCGGGAACGATCATCCGCGGCGGATGCAAGCCGACGTTCCACGGCAGCATGGCGGGAGCGTCGCTCGTGATGGGCACTTCGAGCAACCTGGGCATGTACCGGCGCGTAACGTACGCGACCGCGCAGACCAACGGCAACAACATGGGCGTCGTGACTGAAGCGGGAAACGTGCGCTGGCTCAACCGAGCCGACGCCGACGCGCTCTTCACGATCCCGCCCGGCTTCACGAAGCAGTAGGCGCACGGCAGGGCGCATAAAACCTAGATCGTTAGCGCGCCCGTAGCTCAAACTGGATAGAGCAGGGGACTCCTAAGCCCAAGGTTGGCGGTTCGATTCCGTCCGGGCGCACGAAATCGTGGGGACCCGCGTAGCGGGGGCGCGAAGTTGCGGAGCAACGGAGTGCCTTTTAAATGATTGGGGTCCCCGCGCGCGCGTAGCGCGTGGGGAATGGCGGTTCGATTCCGTCCGGGCGCACCAGGCTTGCATCCCCTCAGCCAGCGTGGTAGGATGAGGTCCTGAACGGACCGGAGGGGTCCGTTTTTAATGTCCTTTTTCCGGCGAGCAAGGTGGCGAAGAAAGAGAACCGCGTGATGGTCGTGCTGGCCTGCACTGAGTGCAAGCGCCGCAACTACAACACGCAAAAAAATAAGCAGAAGACGACGGAGCGGCTCGAGCTGAAGAAGTACTGCCGATACTGCCGCTGCCAGCGCGCCCATCGGGAGACCAGATAGCACAAGGTTAGTTTTCGTTCAGGCCTAGGAGCCGAGCGGGTGAGGTGTACCAGGGTACACGAGCCCCGAAGGCGACAACGGCATGGACGAAAAGTACAGGGCGGTAGCTCAATTGGTAGAGCGGTCGCCTCCAAAGCGACGGGTTGCGGGTTCGAGTCCTGCCCGCCCTGCCAGACGACAGAGAAGTTTTTGAGAAGCATCAGATGAGCGAACAGAAGAAGAGTGCGATGGGGCGCAGCCTCGCGACCGCCAATCGCCGAGCGGCGGCGCTCGGCGGCGCCGACTTCTTTCGCGGCGTGATCGCGGAGCTGCGGCGCGTTACCTGGCCGACGCGCGAGGAGTGGATCTCTGCGACACTCTTGACAATCGGGCTCGTGGTCGGCATCGGCCTTTTCACGTGGGCCCTCGATCAGGCGTATGGATTCATCTTCACCTGGATTCATCCGGCTCTGGGAGGGTAGTTACGATGGAGCACATTACGCCGGAAGAGACACCCTTCGGCGATACGTTCGTCGAAGTGCAAGAGCTTGAACCAGAGCGTATCGAGGAAGAGCCTCCTGCCGAGGCTCCGGCGAAGGACGGACGCAATTGGTTCGTCGTCCATACCTACTCGGGTTACGAAAACAAGGTCAAAGCGAATCTCGAGCGCCGCATCCACTCGATGGGTATGCAGGACAAGATCTTTCGCGTGCTCGTTCCGATGGAAGACGAAGTCGAGTTCAAAGACGGCAAGCGCAAGATCACGCCGAAGAAGGTCTTCCCCGGCTACGTGCTGGTCGAGATGATCATGGACGACCAGTCCTGGTTCGTCGTACGCAACACGCAAGGCGTCACCGGATTCGTCGGCAGCCCGGGGCCCGGTGAGAAGCCGGTCGCGTTGCAAGAGAAAGAAGTGAAGACGATCCTGAAGCAGATGGGCATCGAGGCTCCGAAACTCAAGATCGATTTCAAGAAAGGCGATCGCGTGAAGGTAACGTCGGGACCGTTCTTCGACTTCACCGGCATCGTCGACGATATTCAGCCGGAGAAGGAGCGCCTGCGCGCGCTCATCTCCATCTTCGGCCGCGAGACACCGGTCGAGCTCGAATTCTTCCAGGTAGAAAAGGTATAACGGATGCCAAAGAAAGTTGTCGGGAAAATCGGTCTGCAGATTCCGGCGGGGAAGGCGACGCCCGCGCCGCCGATCGGCCCTGCGCTCGGGCCGTACAGCTTGAACATCATGGACTTCTGTAAGCAGTACAACGAGCGTACCGCCTCGCAGGTCGGGATGATCATCCCCGTTGAGATTACGGTCTACGACGATCGGAGCTTCAGCTTCATCACCAAGACGCCGCCGGCGTCGTTTCTCATCAAGCAAGCACTGAAGATCGAGTCGGGGAGCAGCGAGCCGAATCGCAACAAGGTCGGAAAGCTGACGCAGCGGCAGCTCGAGGAGATCGCGAAAGTGAAGATGCCCGATCTCAACGCGAACGGCATCGAAGCGGCGAAGAAGATCATCGCGGGAACCGCGCGCTCGATGGGTGTCGAGGTGGAGGCCTAGATGCAACACCACGGCAAGCGCATTCGCGCGCTCCTCAAAGATTTCGACGACAAGCAGCAGTTTGCGCCGAGCGAAGCGGTGGCACTCGTCAAGAAGCACGCGAACGCGAAATTCAACGAGACCGTTGAAGCGCACATTCGCCTCGGTATCGATCCGAAGAAGAGCGATCAGAACGTGCGCGGCACCGTGCTCCTACCGCACGGCACGGGTCGTGTCGTTCGGGTCATCGCCTTTGCGAAGGGCGACAAGGCGAAAGAGGCCAAAGAGGCCGGCGCCGATCTCGTCGGCGATCAAGACTTGATCGACAAAGTAAAAGGCGGATTCGCGGATTTCGACGTCGCCGTCGCGACGCCTGACATGATGGCGCAGCTCGGCAAGGAGCTCGGACGCATCCTTGCCACGAAAATGCCGAACCCAAAGGCGGGAACCGTCTCGCCGAACATCGGCCCTGCGATTCGTGACATCAGGGCCGGCAAGGTGGAGTTCCGCATCGACAAGGCGGGCATCATTCACACGATCGTCGGCAAGGCGAGCTTCGAGCAAGAGCAGCTCGTTGAAAACCTGACCACGTTACTCGACGCGATCGTACGAGCGAAACCTCCGGCGGCGAAAGGCAACTACCTGCGCAGCGTGACGCTCACCTCGACGATGGGTCCCGGCGTCAAGCTCGACCCGAATCGCGTCAAAGCCACGGCTTGACAAACACACTGTATTAATCGTATCGTAGGCGAGGCTCCGAAGACCGCAGGCGGCGAGCGCGCCGTAACACCCCTACACGGGAGGCCTGCCGAGGAAGCGCACGAGGCGTGGTGCCGGAGACGGCGCCTTCAAATGCATGCGCCCCTCGATGAGATCGGAGGGGCGTTTTTATTTTCGAGGAGCGACGAAGGCATGCCAACGGCAAAAAAAGAGAGTGCGGTCGCCGATCTGCGTGAACGGCTCGCCGATGCGAAGAACCTCATCCTGACCGACTACACCGGCCTCACGGTGGCGGAGATCAAGCGCCTGCGCACGGAGCTGCGCAAGGACGGCAACACCTACGCCGTCGTCAAGAACACGCTCTTTCGCATCGCGGCAGGCGACGAACTCGCGGCGGCGCTCGAAACTTTTCTTGCCGGACCCACCGGCGTTGTCTTCGCGGGTGAGGATCCGGTAGCCCCAGCAAAGGCGCTGAAGACCTTTGGCGATTCGGTGAGAGCGGTGAACGTCAAGGCGGCGTACATCGACGGCAAGGTGGTCGACGCGAAGCAAGTCGCGGTGCTCGCTTCGCTCCCCTCGAAACAGGAACTCCTCGCCAAGCTCGTCGGCTCGCTCTCCAGTCCGCTGCGCGGCCTCGTCACCGTCCTCTCCGGTAATCAGAGCGGTCTCGTTCGCGTCCTGAACGCGATTCGCGAGCAAAAGAACGTCGCTGTAGCATAATCACCAAGAGAAGAAGGAAGTATGGCACTCACGGATATCATCGAACAAATCGACAAGCTCACCGTGCTCGAGCTCGCCGAGCTCGTGAAACAGCTCGAGGAGAAGTACGGCGTCTCGGCGGCAGCCCCGGTCGCGATGGTCGCGGCGGGCGGCGCAGCAGCGGGTGCAGCAGCACCGGTAGAGGAGAAGACGGAGTTCGACGTCATCCTCAGCGAAGCGGGTCCCGAGAAGATCAAGGTCATCAAGGCGGTGCGCGAGATCACGAATCTCGGCCTCACAGAAGCGAAGGCGTTCGTCGAGAGCGCTCCCAAGCCGGTGAAGGAGGGCGTTGCCAAAGACGAAGCCGAGGCGGTCAAGAAGAAGCTCGAAGAGGCCGGAGCCAAAGTCGAAATCAAGTAAGGCTCTTTGACCCCGCAACCGTACTCGGACCCCATGGCGTTGCTCGGCATCTACGCCGCGCTCGCCCTGTTCATCGTATGGCGCTACTCGCGGCCTATGCGCCTAACGGTGACACGCATGTTCGTGATGCCCGGCATCCTGCTTGCGCTGACCGCGTTCGCGATTTGGGGCGACCGCTACGAGCATCTGCAGGGCGCGCAGTCACCGACGGTGCTCGCGCTCTCGCTCGCCATTGGTGCGATCGCAGGTGTTCCGTTCGGCATTCTTCGCGGTATGCACACAACCGTGAAGGCCACCGATCGTCCCGGTGTGATCTATCTCGGTCCCTCGTGGGTCGTACCCGCGGTCGTCGTCGGCGCGTACGCGCTTCGAGTCGGTCTGCGAGCTGCGTTTGCCCAGACGTCATTTGCTGAGGCTGCCGGCAACGGCGTCCTCGCCCTAGCGATTGCGACGCTCGTCACATCCTACTACGTGATCTATCGGAAGTACCGCGCTCTAGAGCATCAGGCGGGACAAATCTAGCTCGCCACGACACGCCCCCGGATTTTTGCGAACCGCCCCGTGCGCTGGTCCCGTAGCGAAGGCGCGGCGAGCCCGTTAGCATGGATGCGATGAATCGCATTGTCGCTTTCGTGCTTGCGCTGGTCGTCGTTACCGTGCCGGCGTCCGCACAGATTCAAGGTATCCCGGGCATCTTTCAGCACGCCGCCCAGAACGCTGCAATTAGCGCGGTCGCGTACCAGCTGAAGAAGTACTTCCAAACGAACCAGCCGATCATCCGAGATTGGGGACACCTCTATCCACGCGTCGACGTCCTTCCCGGTCCGCCGTTTCAGCCGGTCACGCCGCCGCAGAGTGTCTGGGCGCCCTCGCTGGCGGCGAACGATTATATGGGGATTAGCCTCCCTCCAGGCGACTATGAGTTCCCGCTACAGCTCTTCTGCATGCACTGGAGCGGTGGTTCGGCGCCCGGTTTTACGTATATGCTCGGGCCGATGCTCGGAACCCGTGCAGAGATGATGCGCACGATGGTCGGGCGCGCAGCGATACGGCATCTTCTTGGCTACGATGTTCAGGTTCTCGTATGGGCAATTCAGTCCGGAGAAAGTTACGGAGACCTGAGCCCGTCAAGCCGCGCGCTCTTCGACGCCCTCGTGCCGGAATTCCGAAGCCGCATGGGCCCGGGATTCATCGTGCAGGTTCGCGACTACTGGCAGGCGATAGCCGCGGTGGTTCCAGGTGCGCCTTCATTCGACGCAGAGGTGAACTCGCTCGGGCCGGTAGGTGTCCTGATAAATGCGTACGAGAACGACGAGGACGCGCTAACGGAGTACGGTTGGAACTACCAGGAGCTCCGCGCGCACCTGATCATGCTTGCGGTACGAATGCAGGGAGGCCCAAAGCCTTGGAGCCGCGTCGCACCCGGAGTTTACGAGCGCATGATAACCGATGGGACGGCAATGGGCCTTGGAACGCTGCAGATCCGCATCACACCGGACGCGGTCTCGGCGGCGAATCCGACGGCGCTTGCGTTGACCGGTGCGGCGATGGCATATCCGTTGGAGTGCGCCGACTGTCAGACGCCCCTGGTCGCAGGCATCCTACCGTCGAACGGAACGCAGCCCTAGGCGCGTTACGGCGCTACCCCGCCCCACGCGGTGAATCTCTCGCTACTCGTGCTCCGCACGAGGATCTCCAGCGGATCGCCGCTCTTCACGATCATTCCCCCGGCACCGTACGTGCCGGAGAAACCACCGATCTGGATTTGACCATCAGTCCAGGATTGATAGACGAGTCCCGTCGAGTTCCCGGAGTTTCCGGCGGTGAACTTGGCACCGCCTCCGCCTCCACCGCTGAAGTCGTGGTACGCCCAATCGCTCACGGCGAGATTGTTCGTGTCGCCCGACAGCGGTTGCCCTCCCGCAGAGCTCGGAACGCCCGGCGGCGGAGGGCCGAAGCCGCTACCGTTGATCGTGACATGCAACGACTGGCCGGAGCCGGAGAACGCGACGGAAGAAATCTGGGGCGTTCCGGCTGGAACCGGCGGAATGTTTCCACCGTATACTGCGCCTTGCTGCGTTTGAGGGTTCCAAACGCCGACGATAAACGAGTCGCCGGGAGCCTGATACGTATCGTTGGTGATCTGGATGCGCGAGTCCGTCCATGAGACGAAGTTCAAGGCATCGGCATCGCCCAAATACCCGATCTCTGCGCCGGCGGCATCGTCGTCGAGCTTGAAGTAGCCCGATACTCCGCTATATGGCAGCGTGAAAGGCGGTGATCCAAAACCGCTTCCGTCAATCTCGATCGAGTAGTTTCCGGCGGCGCCGGTAAAGAGCACGGAGGAGATATGCACGGGCGTGACCGGCATCGCCGCCTGCTGCGGCGTGGCGGCGCCTTGGGAGACGCCGACGCGCGAGAGCGCGATCGCCGACGAAACGGGAAGCGTCACCGGGCCGGCATGCACGTTCTCGATAAGCTTACCGTCGATAGTGTCGCCGTTCACGATGCCGCTGACGTTCAACGTGAGATAGCCGCCGGCGAAGGAGAGGTTTGAGAAGTTTGCGTCGACGGTGATGTGGCGTCCCGTGATGTTTCCTGAGATCGGCTCGCTGTAGACGCCGGCGATCGACATCGTTCCGGAGAGGGTGCCGCCGGCACCGACGTTTGCGATCGTCAGCTGCACCAAGCCGTTCCCCAAGTACTGGGCTGCGGCGGGGGCGTTCGAGGGAGAGCCGCTCCATTCGCCGATGACGTTTGGCGTCGGTTGCAGGTACGGCCAAAAGTTGACAAGCGCAAGCACGACGAGCACGAGGATGACGATGAGACCTGCAGCGAGCGCTAGTTTCTTGGGAAACGGACGAGGCGGCACCCGTACGCCGGTAGGCGCACCGCAGTGCAGGCAAAATCGTGCTGCGTCATCGAGCTCCTTCGCGCACGACGTGCAATATGCCATCAGGATCAGTACGGACAGGCGTACGGCGTGTAGGGCGGGTCCCACCACGGCACCCACGCATAGCCGTTCCAGTACTCACAAACTCCCGGCGACGCTTCGTAGACGAAGACTTCTGTGCCGGCGAGCGCGAGCCAGAATCCGTAATAGCCGTTGAACCAGACCCAAGGCTGATCGGCCCAATACGAGTACCAATAGCCGTGATACCAGCCGCCGCTCCAATATCCGTGGTAATAACCGGGATGCGCGGCGAAGCCGGCATTAAGACGTACTGTGTAGTGAGCGGCGTGATATGCGCTCACGGAGCGATAGAAGCCTGCGTTTGCAATGCGCCCGCCGCGTATCCCCATCACGGCATGGCCGCCATAGTAGTGCCCGCCGATTGCCGAGTGG
>JASHTE010000063.1 GCA_030040695.1 Vulcanimicrobiota bacterium
GCGTCGGATTCGACATATTTGCGATACTCGTCGAAAGTCGTTGCGCCGATGCACTGGAGATCGCCGCGCGCGAGCTCCGGCTTGATCATCGAGCTCAAGTCGAGCGCGCCTTCGGCCGCGCCCGCACCGACGAGCGTGTGCATCTCGTCGATGAAGAGAATAACGTCGCGCGCGCTACGTCGCACTTCGTCCAAGATACGCTTCACGCGGCCTTCGAACTCGCCGCGGTATTTCGTTCCCGCGACGAGCGGGCCGAGCGAGAGCGCGAGCACACGCTTCCCACGCAGCGCCTGCGGAACGCGTCCGGCGACGATGCGCTGCGCGAGCCCTTCGACGATCGCCGTCTTGCCGACGCCGGGCTCGCCGACGAGAACGGGGTTGTTCTTGCTGCGCCGCGCGAGAATCGAGATAATCCGCTCGATCTCGTCGTCGCGGCCGATGACGGGGTCGAGCTTGCCTTCGCGTCCGAGCTCGGTGAGATCGCGCGAGAAGGCGGCGAGCGTCGGCGTCGCGCCGCGCAGGCGTCGCGTGAACTCATCGACGGGGCCGCCTGAGCCTTCGCGGCGGAGACGATCGGCAAGAATCGCGCTGCCCGCAAGGAGACCGGCGGCGGCGAGCGTCGCGCCGAGCAGCGGGAGTGCCGTGCTGCGTCGCGCGCACGTCGCGCAGAGTCGCTTCTCACCGTCGAAGGCGATCGCCGGGCGCGATCCGCAGGCCTCGCAGGTGACGTTCGTCATCTCCTACGGCTTCGCGAGGTAGATGATGGTTACCGTCTGGGAGACTGTCGTGTTACCCGTGTCGAGCTGCGTCGGCACGCGTATCTGACTGTAGGCCGCGTAGAGCTGCCCGGCCGTTCCCGTGGCCTGAGGGATCGCTACGTCTCCAACCTGCACGCGAGAGACCGCGACGATGTGGAGATGTGCGGCGGACGCAACGGCTGTGGCCTTTGCGGCGGCATCCTCGACGGCGCGTTGGAGCGCCTCTTGATTCGCCGCATCGCCATTCGCGAGACCGAAGTAGACGCCGATGTTCGTGGCGCCGGCCTGGCTGGCGGCGTCGATGACGCTCCCGGCAAGGCTGAGCCGGTGCACCTCGACGTTGAACATGCGGTCGACGGTATAGCCCGAACGGGAATTCGGCGGCGCAGTATAGCTCACGTTGTACCACGTGAGAGTGATGTCGCTGCGCGGGATGCCCACTGCGACAACAGCACTTGCGAGGCGACCGTATTCTTCTGAGTTCGCACTGACAGCGACGCTTGCCGAGTGCCCGTCGTACGTCTCCACCGTCGCGGTGACGTAGGCGATGTCGGGCGGGAGCGTGACCGTTCCGGTTCCCATCACCGTGATTTGTGTCGTGTCGGCGGCGGAGGCGGCGACGGGGTAAAGAAGGAGCAGCGTGGCCAGGATGGCAGAAAGGGAAGCAGGCATGGATATTCTTTCTTGGATCGTCTTCGGATTCATCGTCGGCGCCATCGCAAAGTGGATTGTGCCGGGTGCGGTCCCGCTGGGGTGCCTCGGCGACATCGTCATCGGGGTCGTCGGCGCCTTCATCGGCGGCTGGATCTTTCGCCTTTTCGGCCACGAGGGTGTGACGGGGTTTTGGAACTGGCATAGCTGGCTCTGCGCGATCATCGGCGCGGTTGTCTTGCTCTGGGCGGCGCGCATCCTCGCCGGCAGGCGCCACGTAACGTAGGGCCTAAGTAGAAGAGACGCATGGCGTACATCATCACCGAACCGTGCATCGGAACCAAGGACAAGTCGTGCATCGACGTCTGTCCGGTGGATTGCATTCACGGCAAGGATGAGGACGAGATGCTCTACATCGACCCCGAAGTCTGCATCGACTGCGGCGCCTGTGTCTCCGCGTGTCCGGTGGAGGCCATCTTCGCCGACTCCGACGTCCCGGAGAAGTGGCAGAACTACATCGCCGTCAACGCAGACTACTTCAAGAAGACCGAGGCATGAAGAGAGCTGCGCTGACGGGAGTACTGGCGAGCTTGTGCTGTGTGGCGCTTCCCTCGTCCTTCGTCTCAGCTCACACCGTGAGCTTCGCTCAGGATGACATTACTTCGCTCGGGATGACAAATGTCGTCGCGCAGGCGATGCCGACGGAGACGCCCGCCTCCTCGTTCATGCCGCTGGCAACGCCTTCACCGCGCGTCGGGCCGGCGGTCGCCGTCGACAACGTGCTCGCGCAGGCGAGCGAGTACGACGGCAAACCCGTACAAGCGACGGGCGTCGCGCTCAACGTTCGCACCGACGACACAGCGCACGGCCCCGTGCTGCAGTTCGATCTCTGCGGTCATCACTGCATTCACGTGCTCGACGCCGAGAATCCGTCGATTACGGACAACGCCACCGCGACGATTACCGGCGTCTTTCACAAGCACTTCGAGCACGGCAGGTTCTCGCAGGACGACATCATGCTCATCATGCCGAACGCGCCGAGCGACGACACCTTCGACTGGCAGCGCCAGCTCAACCGTCGCTTCCCGGGCGTCCCACAACCCGAACCAGAAGACACCTCTCAGCCATCCTGAAGTAATTTCGCTCAGGCCGAGGAGCCGAGTGGGTGATCCTTCGGCTTCGCGCCTTTCGGCGCTACGCTCAGGATGACAGCAGCGGATGACGAGCCCGAGGCGACAACGGCATGAGCGAAATTAGGCCCAGGAGATCGCGAAGGTCGTCGTAGGTTGTGCTACGACGATATCCGCATGCTCGAGCAGCTCTGCTGACGCGTCGCTCGTCGGCACGGCGAGGATCTCGCGAATGGAGCGCGGGCGTCCGCCGTAACGCGCGCTCGGCGAGCGCGCGAAGATGTTCTGCCGGGTTGTTTCCCGTTCGCCGCGTAGCGGCACGAAGAGGCAGTTGACGATGCCGATACTGTGCATCGCGTCGTCGGTGCGCTCGAATCCTACGGCGTACTCGCCCGCGACGCCGATATCGACCGGCACGACGATGCGCCCGCCGTCGCGCAACTGATCCCACCACGCCTGCGTGATGTCGGTTGCGCGGGCGGAGACGATGATGCGATCGTACGGCGCATCCGGTGCGTAGCCGGCGTGGCCATCGCCGAGAACGACGCGCACGCGCTCGTAGCCGCAGGAGGCGAGTGTCATCCGGGCGCGCTCGACGAGATCTGCTTCCACTTCGATCGTGACGACGAGCCCTTCGTCACCGGCGAGCTCGGCGAGCAGTGCAGCGTTGTAGCCACTGCCGGTGCCAATTTCCAGGACGCGGTCACCACGCTCGACGTGCGCGAGCTCGAGCATGCGCCCGAGCATCGAGGGCTGTGAGATGGAGGCGAGCGTCTCGCCGCCTGCGGATTTTATCGAGATCGCGCGATCGGCGTAGGCCTCTTCGAGGGGCACTTCGGGAACGAAGCAATGGCGCGGCACGGCCGCAAAAGCGTGCGCAATCGCCGGCTCTTCCGCGGCACCGCTGCGTTGCAGCTCCGCGACGAGCGTCTGGCGCAGACGTGCGTCGTCCATCGCTGTGCCTTCGGCGGAGCACGACGAGGGCCTCGCTCACGAGCATGCGAAGGACGCGGCTATGGCCGACTCTTGGCTCCAATATGGCTTCGCATGGGCACCGTGGCTCATCTTCGCGCTCATCGTGCTCTCGGCGTATCTGTTGACACGCTCGCACGAAAAAGCAGCTGCGCCCGCCGTTCAGACCTACGCCTGCTCGCAATGCGGCCGGCGCGGTCGCCCGGAGCAGATGGTGCAAGTCGTTCACGAGGGAGCCGTGAGCTGGCAGTGCACTCAGTGCGCGGGCTGAAGCTTGAGCTCCGCGACCTCGCGTTCGAGCTCTTTCATCCGTAAGCGATCGTAGGCTGTGCCGGCGGCGTCGGCGAGGCGCTCGATGAGCGCGATTTCATCGCCGTCGAGCTCGGTGCCGTTTCGATGCGCACCATAGAAGACGACAGCGTCGAGATCGTCGTGCGAGAAGACGGGGACGGCTATTGCAGCCTCGACACCCGCGTCGGCGAACGTCTTCGGCCTCCAAAAGTGATTGCGCACGGTCAACGCGCGGCGCTCCGCGCTCACGTAGGCGCAGATCGCCTCCGCGGGCTCTAGACGCAGGCCGACGAGCTCGCGCTGCGTGGCGTTGACGACTTCGAGCGCGTCGGTCGTCAGGCGGCGCGCGAGCGCACCGAACTGGAGATCGAAAGCGCGCGCCGGCTCCTCGATGAGCATGCTGCTGACACCCGATGCTTGCGTTGCGTGGCGCAACGACTGCGTGACGAGCTCGACGTGCTTCTCCGCGATGTGCCGTCGCCGGAAGACGACGCCGTCGACGAACCGGTCGATACGGCCGTGCATCGAGTTCAAGAAGAAGCCGATGACGAGTGCGACGACGACATCGGCGATGAGGCCACCGTTGCTCTGGGAGAGCACGTGCGAGAAGAAGAGGTCGACGAGCGCGAAGATGCCGACGACGATGCCGGAGAGCAGAGTGTAGACGAGCGTTCTGCCGAGCACGACGTTGACGTCGATGATGCGATGGCGAAGCACCGCATACCCCGTCGAGGCGGTGATGAAGAATACGTACGCTGCCAGGCAGATCGAATATGCGAAGTAGGAGACGAAGACGAACAGCCAGACGTTGAGCAAGAACGCGATGCCGCCGGCCGTGAAGCCGACGAGCACCCAGCGGATCCTCTGGCGCACGTCGCGAGCGCTACCGAGATAGGTTGCAAGCAGCAAGAGCGGCGCCAGCACCGCCGGAATCGTAGCGAGCCACTGCCCAACGGCTCCGTACGGGCTCACCAGTTGTAACGCGGTCGTGCTGCCGGCTGTAATGGCGAGCGTGCCGGCGACCTCAAAGACTGCAACCGCAGCGGCGAGTGCGTAGGCGGCCCAGAGCGCCGAACGGCGCCAGCCCGGAAGCGGATCGGGCTGCAGCAAGTAGAGCGCAAAGATCGGCGCGACGAACGGGATGGCGTTCTCCCACGCCATGTCGAATGCGTTCGCCGCTACCTGTAGCCACGTCGGCCCGACCTCGGTGAAGATGTTGTTCGGCGTCCAACCGTAGAGGGAAAGCGTGAAGAAGGCCCACGTCGCGTGCGTGGGGCGCAGGAGCACGAGTGACGCCGCCGCGATAAGCCAAAGCAGCGCAAGGAGACAGCGCAGGATGACGACGGTGCCGTCTTGCGCGGGTTCGGGAATCGTCTTGACGACAAACGCTGTCGGATGCCCGTCGCGATAGTAAGAGAAGAGGCAGACTTCCCCTGGATCCGGCTGCCAACAGTCGGCATTGCGAAGGATGCGCATCCTGCTCGTCACCGGCGTGCCTTGAAGATCGAGGCGAGGGAAGACCGTCGTTTGCAACTCAGTGGATGCAGTCGACGCGGAGCCTCCCGAAGTGCCGATGGGGTGGCCAAATGCGCGTCGCAAGTCCGGCGCCCACATCGAGACGCTGAGACAGCAGAGAAGAAAGACGACGGCAACCCGCACGCTCTTCACCTGTCTGGACTTCGCCAGCTTGCCCGCCTTGTCATGGTGAGCGTAGCGCGAGCGTCAGCGAGTATTGAGTCGAACCACCGACGCAGAGCTTGGC
>JASHTE010000064.1 GCA_030040695.1 Vulcanimicrobiota bacterium
GCAATGTATGGGTTCGCAAAGCGCTGCGTGTACTCGTCGATGAGTTGCTGCATCTTCGCCTGAGGGTCCTTCGCAGCCGCAATCTCGCGGCGGAAGATCGTCTTCACGGCGCCCTCCGCGCCCATGACCGCGATCTCGGCGGTGGGCCACGCGAGATTCACGTCGGCACGAATGTGCTTGCTCGCCATGACATCGTATGCGCCGCCGTATGCCTTGCGCGTGATGACGGTAACTTTCGGCACCGTCGCCTCCGCGAAGGCGTAGAGCAACTTCGCGCCGTGGAGAATGATGCCGCCGTACTCTTGATCCGTTCCGGGAAGAAAACCGGGAACGTCGACGAACGTGAGGAGTGGAATGTTGAAGGCGTCGCAGAAGCGTACGAAGCGCGCAGCCTTGATCGACGACTTGATGTCGAGCACGCCGGCGAGCACGTTCGGCTGATTCGCAACGATCCCGACGCTACGTCCTTCGATGCGTCCGAATCCACAGATGATGTTCTGCGCGTAGAGCTCCTGAATCTCGAAGAAGTCCCCATCGTCGACGACGAGCTCGATTGCTGCGTGCATGTCGTACGGTTTGTTCGGCGCGTCTGGAACGAGTTCGTCGAGCGCGGGTGCTTCACGGCTTGGTGCGTCGTCGCAGGCGTAGTGCGGCGGATCTTCGAGGTTGTTCTGCGGAACGTACGAGAGGAGCAGCCTCGTCTGCTCGACGAGCTCCTCTTCGTCGGCAGCGACGAGGTGAGCCACGCCGCTGCGTGTTGCGTGTGTCGTCGCGCCGCCGAGCTCTTCGAAACTGACGTCTTCACCGGTGACGGTCTTGATGATGTCGGGTCCCGTGATGAACATCTGGGAGATCGACTCCGTCATGATGATGAAGTCGGTGATCGCGGGCGAGTAGACGGCACCGCCGGCGCAGGGGCCCGCGACGAGACTGATCTGCGGGATCACGCCGCTGGCTTGGACATTGCGCCAGAAGATCTCGGCGTACCCACCGAGCGAAACAACGCCTTCTTGGATCCGCGCACCACCCGAGTCGTTGATGCCGATAACGGGCGCGCCGGTGCGCAGTGCGAGGTCCATCACCTTGCAGATCTTCTCGGCGTACGCTTCGCCAAGCGAGCCTCCGAGTACGGTGAAGTCCTGTGAGAAGAGGAAGATGCGCCGGCCGTCGATCGTCGCGTATCCGGTCACGACGCCGTCGCCGAGGAATTCTTTTTCGTCGAGGCCGAACGCGCTCGAGCGGTGGACGACGAACTGATCAAGCTCCGTGAATGAATCGGGATCGACGAGCATGGCGACGCGCTCGCGCGCCGTCCTCTTACCGCGCGCGTGTTGTCGCTCGACTGCCTCCTCGCCCGCGGGAAGCTGCGAGCGACGGCGTTTCGAAGCGAGCTCCCTGTAGCGTTCTTCCCGACCTTTCATATACGACGGAAGCCTCGCCGTCGCGTGCTCTCGCCCCTGCTCGGCAGGAAGGTGGGCCCTCGCTCGCGAGCCAAGGGCACGGCTAGAAGCTATCTCGGAAGGGGTGAGACATGCCAGCTCGCGTTCTTGCTTTTACGTTTCTCATCGCTGCGCTCGCAGCGCTGCCCGCCTGCAAATCTTCGGGCACGGCGCCAAATCCGCCAACGGCGGCGACGACCCGCGCATCGTACATGGTCATCGGTGACGTCGGAAGTGCTAGCATCGTGTCCTTTCCCGGTACGGCAAACGGCTCGGTGGCGCCGACGTACGACATCACCGGCGCCGCAACCGGAATCAGTGAACCGTATGACGTTTTCGTCAACGAAAAACAAGGCCTCATCTGGGACGGAGATTATAGCGCCGGCACGGTCGAAGCGTTTTCGCTGACGGCAACCGGCAACGCCTCACCGACGGTCGAGATCGGCCCTGGCGGCTCAACGACGCTCTCCGGTCCGACGGGAGTCTACGTCAACTCGAGCGGCGTCATTTACGTGGCAGATTACAACGCCTCACAGATCGACGTCTTCGCGGCAGACTCGAGCGGCTCGTCGGTTGCCCCGACGCAAATCATCACCTCGACCGACCTCGTCGCCCCGGAGGGACTGACGCTGGACAAGAGCGGCAACATCTGGACGACGAGCGGCACCTACTACCCCGTTCCCCAGGCGGTCGTCGAGTTTTCCGCGAGTGCCGGTAGCAACGCGACGCCGACGGCGGAGATTACCGGAAGCAATACGGGATTGGAGGATCCCACGGGGCTCGACATCGACTCGCACGGCAACATCTGGGTGACGAACTGCACGGGCAGTACGTCGACCGCGTCTATCGAGGAGTTCGCGGCCGGAAGCAACGGTAATGTTGCGCCGGAGCGCACGATCGCGGGCACAGGTACCGACCAAGAGTGCCCGTACGGCGTGGCTGTCGACGACGAAGGCTACATCTACGAAGCCGAGACGGAGAAGGGAGCCGTGAACGTCTTCGCCCCGAGCGCAACCGGTAATGTAGCGCCGGTGCAAGAGCTGCTGTCAGGCTCCACCACCAAGCTGTCAGAGCCTGCCGGTATCGCGGTGTACTAGCCGCCTACCAGATTCCGAGCATTGCCTTCACGTCATCGGATGCCATCGTCGCGGGGTCCCACGGCGGCGTGAAGGTGATCTCGGCCTTCGCGTTCTTCACTCCTTCGAGCGAGAGAATGCGATCCTCAACCGATTTCTTGAAGAGTGGTCCGACGGGACACATCGGCGACGTGAGCGTCATGACGACGGTGACGTTCTCGCCGTTCTCTCCTTCGACGATGACATCGTAGACCAAACCAAGATCGAGAATTCCGAGGTTCAACTCAGGATCCTTGACGTCGACGAGCGCTTCGCGTATCTCTTGCGGAGTGGGCATACCTCAGGCTTGGAGCCGGAGGGTCCCGATTCCCCGTGCATAATGGGGAGGCCATGCGGAAAACGATCTTCGTCGCAACGGCACTTCTCGTGGGGATGCCTCTCCTCGCTGCGCCTGCGAGCGCGGACGTCTCCATTGCCGCCGGCGGCTGGCTCGGTACCTCACCCTCTCAGACCGGCGGCGCACTGATGTTGAGCACGGCTTCTTCCATTCCAACGGTTCCCATCGGCTTGCAGGCTACCGTGCTTGCCCCCATTACGAACCGAGGAGGCTATGCGGTTACCGGCGAGATACGCGGCCTCTCGGGCGGCGGCTTCGGAGGCGCCTACGTCGGTGCCGGCGCGGGCATCGGCAATCTCGCGATCGGCCGCACGACGGGGCCCGTCGTGACGATCTTCGGCGGAAAGGGAATCGCGCCGCATACCTCGGTGGAGCTGCGGCTCTATCAAGGGTTGCAGTCGGGCGGAACTACCGCCGGCTTCCTCGGCTTAAGGTTCTCCCTTTGAGATTTCGCTCGTTCCTGCAAACGTACCCAACTGCCCAGAGTTTGGTAGAATACTGATATGTCGATGTGGGAGCCGTTCACCGAGCGCGCGAGACGGAGTATCGTCCTCGCGCAAGAAGAGGCGCAGCGTCTCGGCAACAATTACATCGGGACCGAGCACATTTTGCTGGGCATCATCTCCGAAGGCGAGAGCCTGGCGGCAAAAGTGCTCGAGTCACTGGGCGTCAACTTAGCGAAGGTGCGGCAGGAAGTCGAGGCGATCGTCGGGCGCGGTGGGCAGACCGTGCAACAGGAGATGGTGTTCACGCCACGCGCGAAGCGTGTGATCGAGCTTGCGTTCGAAGAGGCGCGTCAGCTCAACCATAACTACATCGGCACCGAGCATCTCCTCCTCGGCTTGATTCGCGAGGGCGAGGGTGTGGCGGCGCGCGTGCTCACGAATCTCGGCGTCGATCCGGCGAAGGTCCGCGTCCAGACGACGTCGCTCATTGGAGCAGAGGGGCAGCCGCCCGCGCCGAAGGGCAAGGGAAAGACGCCGACACTCGATGCGTACGGTCGCGATCTGACACAACTCGCGCGCGACAGTAAGCTGGATCCGGTGATTGGACGCAACCTCGAGATCGAGCGCGTCATTCAGATTCTCTCGCGGCGCACGAAGAACAACCCGGCGCTCATTGGCGAACCCGGTGTCGGTAAGACCGCCATTGCCGAAGGTCTGGCGCAGCGCGTCATCAAGGGCGACATTCCGGAGCCCCTACGGGACAGGCGCGTCATCACGTTGGATCTCGCCGGTCTCGTCGCAGGTACGAAGTACCGTGGCGAGTTCGAGGAGCGCATGAAGCGCGTCATGGATGAGATCCGCAACGCGGCCGGCGAGATCATCCTCTTCATCGACGAGCTGCACACGCTCGTCGGCGCAGGCGCTGCCGAGGGCGCAATCGATGCCTCGAACATCATCAAGCCTGCCCTTGCGCGCGGTGAGCTGCAGTGCATCGGCGCGACGACGCTCAACGAGTTCCGCAAACACATCGAGAAAGACTCAGCGCTCGAACGGCGCTTCCAACCGGTGATGGTCGGCGAACCGTCCGTGGAAGAGACCATCGAGATCCTCAAAGGCCTTCGCGACCGCTACGAGTCGCACCACAAGGTACAGATCACCGATGAGGCGCTCGCCGCGGCGGCGCGCCTGGGCGATCGTTACATCACCGATCGTTTCCTCCCAGACAAGGCGGTCGACCTCATCGATGAGGCGAGCTCGCGCGTTCGGCTCCAGGCGACGCTTCCGCCGCCTGAGATTCGTGAGATCGATGCTCAACTGCGTAAGATCGTTGCCGAGAAAGAGGGTGTCGTCAAGAACCAAGACTTCGAAGGCGCCGCGACGATTCGCGAGCGTGAGGAGAGGCTACGCCTCGAGCGCGCCCGCTACGATCAGGAGTGGAAGGAGAAGCGCGCGCAAGAGCGCGTGCTAAAAGTCACGGCGGATCACATCGCCGAGATCGTCGCTTCGTGGACGAAGATTCCGGTGAGCCGCCTCGCGCAGGCGGAGACGGAGAAGCTTCTCAATATGAAGGAGGAGCTGCACACCCGCGTCGTCGGTCAGGACGAAGCCATCGAGGTCGTGACGCGTGCCATACGCCGTTCGCGTGCCGGCCTGAAGAACCCGA
>JASHTE010000065.1 GCA_030040695.1 Vulcanimicrobiota bacterium
CTACGGAGGCGACACGATCGACGAAGCGGCCTTCAAAGATCTCATCCGCGCAGCCGTGAAACTCAACGTATCAGGGAAGAAGAAGTGAAGGGTGCCGAGGCCGCATCCAGGAGGCTAGGCCGAGCGGGCTGAACGACCCAGCGTGTCGGTTCGTGGCTGGCGCATTGCGCTCTTAGCCTTCTGCGCGGTTTGCACTGCGATCAACGCACGAAGTCTCTTCACCGATGCCGTCGAGGCGTCATCGGCGCTCGGTTTCGAAGCTGAGCGTGTGCCGGATCCCGCGTTCGTCCGCATAAGCGCGGTCGACCCAGGCGGCGCGGCGCAGAACAGCGGCCTGCGCGCGGGCGACCTCATCAACCTGCGCGTGCTCTCAGCGAGCGCGCGTTATCGAATTCTCACGGGCGTGGCTCCGTACGAACGGATACCGTTGACGATTTCGCGGAATGCTCAAACAGTGCACGTCGTGTTTCACGCCGGCGGGAAGCCCACGTGGCGCTGGGATATTTGGCTCTTCTGTGCCTCATCGTTCTGGCTCATCGCCTTTGCCGTCCTCATCGCCTGGCGGCGCGCCGATTCCGCCGAGGCGCGCGTCTTGTCCGTCTTGCTCGCACTCTTCAACGCCGCGACAGGCCTACAGCCCGGAAGTTGGTTGACCCCGTCGCCGTTCGCGGACATGCTGACCGGGGTCCTCGGCAACGCGCTTGTCTGGGTCGACGTAGCCTTGCTCGCGACGTACGCGGCGCTCTTTGCACACCCACTCTCTACCTGGCGGCAAACGCTGACGTTGAGCGCATACGCAGTCGCCGGCGGTATTGCACTCTACCTCGGCGCCCGTCTCGTCCTGGCGTGGAACGGCGGCGAGCCGTGGGTTGCGCAGACGTATGGTCCCGATTGGAATTTCGGTTGGGGCGCCCTCCCGTATCTTCTCGGTGTGGCGTGCGCATGGGCAGCGATCGCAGCAACGCGCGGAGAAGAACGAAGCCGCATCGCCTGGACCACCGCCTCGCTCGGGCCGGCTTTCGTCGTACAAGGTGCGGGCTTCCTCGTACCGCTGTTTCTCCCCAGCACCGCACGCGGCGAGGCGCTCCTGAGTGCGTACGCGGTCTTCAATGTCGCCTCACTCCTCGCGCCGCTCGGCATGACGTACGCACTCTTCAACCGGCGGCTGCTCGACATCGGCTTTGCGCTGAACCGCGCGGCGATCTTTTCGGGCGTCTCGCTCGTTTTGGTCGGAATATTTATCCTCGTCGAGTGGCTCCTCTCGGATTGGCTGCAGCGCGCGAGCCACTCGGCGAATCTGGCGGTTGCCGCTGCCCTCGCGCTCGTGCTCGGGCTCTCGATTCGCTTCGTTCAGACGCGGGTGGAGCACGTCGTCGACAACGTCTTCTTTCGTAAGCGTAGGCAGGACGAAGAAGCGATTGTAGCGCTGGCGCGCGAGGCGCCCTACATCACGCAGAGCTCGGTGCTCCTCGCGCGAACCCGATCCGTGCTCTCCGATCACGCTGATGCCTCCTCCGTTGCCATACTGCTGGATGACGGCGCCGGCTTGTACGGCGGCGTGGATGAGAACGATCCCGCGCTCGTCGCGTTGCGCGCTCGGCACGCCGTGCTCGATCTCCATACGCTGAAAACCGCAATAGAGGGTGAGTTCGCCTATCCGATGGTCGCGCGCGGCCGCTTGATCGGCGCACTGGTTCTTGGGCCCACGCGCTCCGGCGAATCGTATGCGCCCGATGAATCCCGTGCGATCGAGCAGCTCGCGCATAGCGTCGCCGGCGCCCTCGACGTGCTCTCGACCGTTCAGGGCGGCGAACCCGTGCAAAGTGGCGCTCTCGAAGAGGTGCGTGCAGCGACGCAGGCGCTGCTGCGTGGGATGGGCGAGCTGCAGCAGCGCGTCGACGAGGCATTAAGCGCGCGAACGACGACCTGAGATCATGCGCACGCTCTTACTAGGCGTCTTGTGTTTCTCGTTTGCCGTTGTCGTGTATTACGGGTGGTTGTTGGCGCATGCAATCCGTACCTCACTAAGCGAGGCAGCATACGAGGGAAGCGAGCTATGAGCGCGCTTTCGTGGCGCAGGCTTCTCCTGGGCCTGTGTGCATGCTCGCTCCTTGCGGTTCTCGCGCACGCTTGGTCGGACGGTACGATTGTCGGTGACGCCGGATTCGAGTGGCTTCCGTCCGGCACGGCGTTCGTCGATCGCATTGGGAATGTCAGCCCGCACGGGCCCGCCGCCAGCGCGGGTATTCGCAACGGCGACCTTGTCGACACGCGCGGCTTGTCGCCGCAGCTGCGCATCCGTTGGTACACGGGCGTTCGATATGGCGTTCCATCGGGAAGAGCAGTGACGCTGCCGCTCCTGCGCAACGGTACACGACACAACATTACGTTCACCCCGTCTCCGCGCCCGGTGCCATGGGACTCGTGGTTGGAGATGGCCGGGCTCCTCTGGATGCTCGGCTTTGCCACGTTGCTTGCGTGGCGGCGGCCCGAGAGCGCCGAGGCGCGCGTGCTGTGTCTGTTTCTCATACTCGTTCCCGCTGCGATATCGTTAACGTACCTGAGCCTTCCAAACGTGAACGCGCAGATAGCGCTCAACATGCTGGGATTTCTGTGCTATCTGCCTTCCATTCCGTTGCTCGCCGTGTACGCGATGCTGTTCGCTCGCCCGCCGGATACGGCGCGGCGCGTCCTCGCCTCGCTTTCATACCTCTTCGAGCTCGCCGCCACGAGCGGCATGCCGTTGCTATTCTTCGTGTATTGGAGCGACCTTTTCGATCCGACGGGTTTCATCGTCGTTCAGAAGATACTAGCGCTAATGACGCTGCTGCTGCCCTTGCTCTGCGTGTCTCGTGCCATTTCCGTTGCGCGGGGAGAGGATCGAGATCGGGCTATTTGGACGACGTCGACGCTGGGGTTCTTCTACGTCGCGTTTTTCCTGTTCAACGCGTTACCGTTGCTTCCTCAGTTTGCGTCGGGAGCCGGGCTGGACTTCGTGTTCACATTGACGCGTGCTGCTCTGCTCATCGCGCCGCTTGGAATGACGTACGCGCTGCTCAACCGGCGACTGCTCGACATAGGCTTCGTTCTGAATCGCGCCGCGGTCTTCACCGGCGTTTCCCTTGTGATCGTCGGCATCTTCGTGCTCGTCGAGTGGGCGGTGAGCGAGTGGTTTAGCTTCGCGAGCCACACAACGAACCTTGCCATCAGTGCCGCGTTGGCGCTCGCGTTAGGGCTCTCGGTGCGTGCGATTCACATGCGCGTCGATCATGTGCTGGATACGGTCTTTTTCCGAAAGCGGCACGAGGATGAACAAGCGATCCGCACCCTCGCGCGCGAAGCGGCCTACATCACCGATGCCGACGTGCTGTTGTCGCGGGTTGTCTCAGTGCTCGAGCAGCACGCCGACGCAACCGGCGTGGATGTGCTCCTCGAGAACGGCGGCGGGTACGCTCATGTCATCCCGAGCGAAGCGCCGGAGGCGCGAAGCAATGTCACCCTGAGCGAGGCGCAAAGCGCCGAGTCGAACGGGCGAGGGACCGACTCCAGCCAAAGCGTTACTGAGAACGACCCCGCTATCGTCCGTCTCCGTGCGACGCAAAAAGTGCTAGACCTACACGACGTGCAGAGCGCCATCACTGGCGAGTTCGCTTACCCGATGCTCGCGCGCGGGCGGCTCGTTGGCGTGGTCGTTCTCGGTCCGAAGCGCTCGGGCGAGTCCTATGCGCCCGACGAGTCTGACGCCATCGCGCAGCTCGCCCACGACGCCGGTGCAGCGCTCGACGTTCTAGGTGCAAGGAATGGTGCGCGCGATGACACGATGCTCCGTCTGCAGAAGTCAAGCGAGGCGATTCTCGCCGGGATACGCGAGCTGCCTCAGCGACTCGCCGAAGTACTGGAGTCGCGAAAACATGCGTAGTACATGGTGGCGCGGCGGACTGCTCGCGCTGTGCGCCACGAGCGCCCTTGCTCTGTGCTATACGGTATTCATTGCACCGCGGTTTTTTGGAAGTAGTGGCCTACAAGTCGAGCACACGCGAGTACCGTTTGTCGATCGGGTGACGTCCGTTGATCCGGGGTCGCCCGCAGCGCGTGCCGGGATCGAAATGGGCGATCTTGTCGATGCTAGGCTCCTCCCTCCCAGCCAACGCTACCTGTGGAGTTTCTCGTCGTACTATGTAGAGCCAGGCCTGAATCTCGAGACAGGTACCCCCCTCGATCTAACGGTTATGCGAGGTCACGAATCATTTCGTGCACGGGTCGTTCCCGTGGTCGTCGCGCGCGCATCGCCGCGTGCGCTCGGGCTCGGCGGGGCAGCGCCCATCCTCGGGCTCGTTGCCGACCTGTGGACAGTGCTCCTGTGTGCGCTCATCGTGTGGCGACGTTCGAGCGACGTGGACGCGCGCATTCTCGTACTTTCGTTGATATCACAGGGACTCAGCGGTGCATGCCGGCCGGGGCAATGGCGAAGTCCGGACCCCGCGATCGATGCATGGGCAAACCTCCTCTATGACATCGGAGTGTTGCTCTTCAATATCCTCCCGCTCGTGTATGTTCTGCGTCATGCGGGCCGCTCGATCGTCGTTCGAGGGCTTGCGGCTCTCGCGAGCGCGGTGACGATAGCGCACTTCGCTGTTTACGGAGCCGACATCGTCGGCTCGTGGTTCGGCTGGTTTGACTTTGCGTCGCTGAACACAAATGCCGTCTATTGGAATCTCATAGGAATTCGCAGTTTTCCTGAGTTCCTTGTCGCCCTCTGTCTGATTGCCGCGGTTCCCGCTGCGCCGCCGGCAGAGCGAACGGCGGTGGCATGGGTCGCTCTCGCACTCGCGCCGTTTAAGGTCTCCGTTGCGAGTGACTGGTTCGCGTTTACTGCGGCTCCCTTTATCATGGCGTTCCTTGAGCCGGTGGTCCTTATGTACGCTTTGCTAAGCCGGCGCCTCCTCGACGTGCAGTTCGTCCTGAATCGCGCCGCGGTTTTCACAGGCGTTTCCATCGTGGTCGTAGGCATCTTCGTGCTCGTCGAGTGGGCGCTCACGCAATGGTTCAGCTCCGCGAGCCACGCAACGAACCTCGCCATTAGCGCCGCGCTCGCGCTTGCGTTGGGGCTCTCCGTGCGCGCGATCCATACTCGCGTCGATCGCGTCCTCGACGCCGTATTTTTTCGCAAGCGGCACGAGGACGAACAGGCAATCCGAACCCTCGCGCGCGAGGCCGCCTACATCACCGATCCGCAGATTCTCCTTTCGCGGATAGAGTCGGTTCTCGAGAAGCACGCAGACGCAACGAGCATACAGCTGCTCCTCGATGATGGCGCAGGGAAATACGGTGAGGTGAGCGAGAACGATCCGGCCGTTGTGCGTCTGCGCGCGACCCAAAAAATGCTCGACCTTCACAACGTGCAGAGCGAAATCGAAGGAGAGTTCGCCTATCCGATGCTTGCGCGTGGACGGCTCGTCGGCGCCCTCGTCCTCGGCCCGAAGCGCTCGGGTGAGCCGTATGCGCCGGACGAGTCCGATGCGATCGCGCAGCTAGCTCACGATGCCGGCGCCGCGCTTGACGTTCTCGAGATGAAGAGTCAGGCGGACGATCCGCTTCGAGAGGAGGTACGCGCAATGCGCGAGCTGCTGAAAACGCTTCCGGAGCAGATCGCCGACGTGCTCGAGAGGCGCACACGCCTTGTTTAGAGGGATGTCAGCTACGGCATGGCGGCGTCTTTTATTAGCGCTCTGTTTCCTCTCAATTATTGCAACCGGCTACGGAATGTGGTCGACGGCACAAGATGGGGATACGGGTGTGTCGCTAAGGGGCGTTACCGGTACGATTATTGTCGCGCCCGGCTCGCCTGCCGAGCGAGCGGGGTTGCGCACGGGCGATGCCGTCGATCTGCGTCTCCTGTCTAGCGCGGCACGATATCGATGGTCGGAGCCGGTTTTCGCTGGCGAGGCTATGGAGGTCCCGGTGCACCGCGGGAGCCGCACGAACATCATCCGCGTTGTCGCAGCGCCCGTTTCGGTGCCGTTGACCTTTTGGCTTGCGCTTGTCGGCGATCTATGGATGGTGCTCTTCGCGACGCTCCTCGCGTGGCGCCGTTCGGACCCTCCCGAGGCTCGAGCACTGGTGACGCTTTTTGCGGGTCTGCCGTTGGTGCAAACGCTTGGATTTGCCTGGTACACGCCGTGGCCACGGCTCGATTTCATCGCCAACGTCGTCGGAACCCTCACTGATCCAGCGATCGCGCTGCTCGCGGTCTATGCGATGCTCTTCCGCACCAAGCACTCTGCTTTGCGCCGCGTCCTCGCCTACGCCGCGTACACGATTGCTTTTGCCGGCATGCTCCATGCGCTCGCGGTGAGGATCGGATACTGGTTTGGGCTTCCAATGTTGTTCGGATTCGTCCCGACGGGCACCGGAGAGACGCTCCAGTCGCTCACATTCCTCGTCTCCTACTTCTGCCTGTTGGCTACCGTATGGCAGACGGAGGGCGCGCAGCGAACGCGAACTGCATGGATTGCCGCGTGCATCGGGCCGTATTGCATCCTTACGTTTCTCGTGTGGGAGCTCGCTGCGTTCGGCGCATTCAACGCAACGCTGCGAGCAGTCCTAGATGTCTTCATTTTCTTGGCACCGGTTGGGCTGTGGATCTCGCTGCTCAATCGTCGATTGTTCGACATCGGCTTTGCGATCAATCGCGCGGTTGCCTTCACGGGCGTCTCTGTGGTGATCGTCGGCATCTTCGTGCTCGTCGAGTGGGCGTTCAGCCAATGGTTCAGCAGCGCGAGCCACACGACGAATCTCGCCGTGAGCGCAGCGCTGGCCCTCGCGCTGGGTTTATCGGTGCGCGCGATTCACTCGCGCGTCGACCGCGTGCTCGACGCGATCTTCTTCAGGAAGCGCCATGAGGACGAGCAGGCGATCCGAACCCTCGCGCGCGAGGCCGCCTACATCACCGACCCGCAAATTCTCCTCTCGCGCCTGGTTACCGTTCTTGAAGAGCACGCTGATGCGTCGAGCGCCGGGGTACTCCTCGAGAGTGGCGGCGGGTACGAAATTGTCATCCCAAGCCCTTCGACTCTGCCTCCTACGGAGGCTACGCTCAGGACAGGCGCCGCGCCGGAGGCGCAAAGTCGTGGGACCGCCACTAACGTAAGCGTTGGCGAGAACGATCCAGCCATCGTGCGCCTGCGCGCGACGCGCGAGCCGTTAGATTTACGCGACGTGCATAGTGCGATCAGCGGTGAGTTC
>JASHTE010000066.1 GCA_030040695.1 Vulcanimicrobiota bacterium
GGAGCGGCAGCGCGAGCGCTCCACACGCGACGGTAGCGAGAAGCGTCGTGTACAGCGTCTTCATAGTGAAATGTTCGTCCGGATGCCGCCGACGAGCTCGTTGTGCAGGGGCTGCGTCGGAACGTAGGGGTTGGCGATGCCGGCTCCCGGGTTGAAGACGTACTGGAGGTCGGGCTGCACCTGAAGCCATGGAAAGACTTGATACTGATACGTTGCTTCGACGTACGTCTCGCTGCTGCGGATCGGCGTGAAGCTTCCCGTGAAGAGGGCTACTTGACTGTCGAACTCGGAGACGGTCGGGCTGACGTGCGTGTAGCCCATACCGAGACCGAAGTTGTCGTCATCGCGGTGCAGGATCGGCTCGTGGAAGACGAAGCCGGCGTTCATGCTGAAATCGAGGAGGTTCCGGTCGACTTCGGGCGTTCCCATGATGCGAAAGAATGCATTCGTCGTCCGGTCTGCGTCGCGCGGATCCTGCCAAAGCATTTGATCTGCAACGGCATAGGCGGCCCAATCTCCCCGATGCAGCAAGGGAGACTGCGCGTTCGCCGGGTTCGCCAGCGGCAGGCCAAACGTGTTGTAGAGCTGGTCTGCGAAACTCTCGCTATCGTACCAAACGCCGATCTTGTACGTGCCCGCGAGCGGAGCCGTTTGGCCGGGATAGGTCATCGTGCCGAGAGCCGGATACGTGTACTGCGCCTCTGCGATCGCAAGCGCTCCGCCGTTGAGCGGGAAGCTCAGCCCAGAGTGATTCACTAACTGCGGATCGCCGATATCGATCGGAACCGGACTTCCGTTGAAGACACCGGTGAGCACGGTCCACGCGGGGCTTGGGCGCAAACGCAGACGCACGCCAAGTGCGGAGAGTGGATATGCGGGTCCGCCGCCGGGGAGATCGGCTGAGGGCAGCATCGGCCAGCCGAACATCGTGTTGACGAACATGAGCGCGTTCTGGCTGACCATGAACTCCTGATCGAGGCTCTGTTGTCCGACCTTGATGTCGACGCGGTCTTCGCTCCTTCCGAACTGCTGTTGATACCACAGCTCCCAGAGGCGTGTCGTCGCGTCGGCCTCGATACCGCTTGCAGTCTGCAACGTAAACAAGCGCTCCGCGCTGAGGTTCGTGCCGTGAACCTGCAGCGCGCTCACGTTGAGCGTACCGCCGTAGTAGCCGAATGCACGCTGCGTGTCGAGCTGCAGCACCGCCGTCGTCAGACCATCGTAGTTGAAGCCGCGGCTCGCTCCGCCGCGCAGATCTCCGAGCATCTCGCTCGTCTCGCTGAGCCCGAGTGAGATGCCTCTCCGGCCGAGCCACGTGCGCAGCCCGCAGATGCTCCCGAGCACGTTCGAGCTCCGCTTAATACCGTCGGCGATCTCTTTGGCGCAACTTTCTGGCTGCAAGTTCTCGAAATTCTTCCCCGAGGGGATGACCATTGGGGGCGGGGCCGCCTTCGCCGGAGCTACCGCCGCGCCGGCGGAGAGCAGGGCTATGGCAACCGCAATTTTGCTCAACCTAGCTCTGCTTTTAGGCATGCCTAAATCCTGCATACGGCGCGCCTATTTCTCGCTGCGCGCTCCTCCCCCTTCCTCGCTTAGGGAGGCGAGGCAGACTTTAGGGCACCTGATACATCGGGTTGGGCAGCTTGAAGTCTCGCTCGGCGTGGCCTCCTCGTAGGTCGCTCCACTGGTCGCCCATCGAGAGCAGCACCGTGTACCCTTGCGACTCGATATAGGCCCGCATGCGCGATTTGAAGGGAATTACGGAGGCAGCGCGGTCACCCGTTGGGCGCAAGTAGAGTCCGTCGGGCTTTGGATAGCCCACATTCAAGAGGTTCGCGAGCGTTACCGCGCGGTCGGGCGTGCGCCGTCCGGTAACAAAGAAGACCGCGACGCCCTCGCTCTTCACGTGCCGCGCGAGCGCGAGCGTGGGCGCGATCGCAGGAAACGCCTCGGCCTGGACGTCCGATTCGTACGCCCACGGATCGTAGGCGAAGTCATGACTCACCTCATAAATGTAATCCGAGAGCGCTGTGTCGTCGATGTCGAGGACGATCGCCGGCTTCACAGGGTGCGTTCGCAACTGCGCGTCGACGAAAGCCTGTGCCGACGCTGTAACGCCGGAAACCTCGCGTTCCCAGTTACCGGAATCGTAATACGCCTTGATCTCCGTCTTCACCGCGTCGAGATTAGGAATTTGGGAGGCGCTCAAAGGCACCGCGTCTCGCGCGATGATCGGCGCAGCGACTGCGCCGGCGAGCAGCACGGAAAGGAGCGTGATTCTCACTACCATAATGCGTTGTCGATTTCGCACGGGCGCGGGAGGATTCCCGGAGTGCGCGAAGAGCCGACGCTATGAGCCGAGTATCGCGCCGCCAATTCCTGAAGACCGGTGCCGCTTCGGCGGCAGCAGCCGCTCTGAGCGCCTATGGTCCCGCCGCAGCGGCGGTGCAGCCCTCGAAGCTGAACGATATCGATCACGTCATCATCTTGATGCAAGAGAACCGCTCCTTCGATCATTACTTTGGAACGCTGAGCGGCGTGCGCGGCTTCGACGACCCGAGCGCGATGCGGCTCCATACGGGACGCCCCGTCTTCTATCAGCCGGACCCGCAAAACGCCGACGGATACGAGCTTCCCTTTCACCTCGATACGCTGACGACGAGCGCGCAGCAGCTCCACGATTTGAGCCACGCCTGGAGCGCGCAGCATGAGTCGTACAACGAGGGCGCGATGGACGGCTGGGTGACGGCGCATCGCGCGATCAACGGATCCGCCGGCCCGCTGACAATGGGATATTACACGCGCGCCGATCTACCGTTCCATTACGCGCTCGCCGACGCGTTTACGATTTGCGACGGTTACTACTGCTCGGTCCTGGGCCCGACGTATCCCAACCGGTTCTACCATTGGACGGCCTCCATCGATCCCGACGGAAAAAACGGCGGGCCCGTGATAAACAACGATGCGGCAGAGGGTGGCATCGCCTATGGCTGGGAAACCTATCCCGAAAGGCTCGAACGGGCAGGCGTCTCGTGGCAAGTGTATTACGACGTCATCGACGACTACTTGCTCAACATACTCCCGTACTTCAAGGCGTTCCAAGACGCCGGACCGACATCACCGCTGCGGCGCAAGGCCATGTTCGGCCGGCCGTTCGACGAGTTTCTCGGCGACTTGAGAAGCGGCAACCTACCGAGCGTCACGTGGATCATTTCGCACGCCGTGCTCTGCGAGCATCCGGCGTATCTCCCGGCAGCGGGCGCGAACTACATCCGTCAGATCCTCGAGGCGCTGTGGTCGAATCCGGAAGTTTGGGCAAAGAGTGCGCTCGTGATCAACTACGACGAAAACGACGGACAGTTCGACCACGTCGTTCCGCCTGCTCCGCCACCGGGAACGGCGGGCGAGTTCGTCGCTGATCAGCACATCGGCCTCGGCTTCCGCGTGCCGTGCCTCGTGATTTCGCCGTTCTCACGCGGTGGCTATGTTTGTAGTGAGACGTTCGATCACACGTCGGTGCTTCGGCTGCTCGAGGCGCGCTTCGGGGTCGAGGT
>JASHTE010000067.1 GCA_030040695.1 Vulcanimicrobiota bacterium
AAGATGTACCTGCCGAAGACGTCCGTCGCCTCGCTCACGATTTTCCGCGCGGTCGCACGCCGCGACGCCGGGAAGAGCAGCGTGAAGCCGTCGGCGAGGTTCTCGTCGTTGAGCAGGAAGTAGAACGAGAGCACGATTGCAGCGAACGCGATGAACAACCAGGTCGCGGTATTGATCGCGAGCGCACCAATGGATGCGAGCGTGCCGCCCGCAACGTTTCCGAAGTGCTGCGCTCCGATCTGTGCGATGTCGACGCTCGGAATTTGGAGCTGCGGGAAGCGGCTCTCGAGGAGGTCCCGCAGGGAGAGAACCCAGCCGTGCACCGCGTGAGCGTAACTCGGCACGTTCGACACGAGCGCCTGCCCTTGCGCAACGAGCATGGGCACGACGATCAGCGGCATGAGAGCGGCGATCACGACGAGCACAACGTAGTTGAGAACGATCGCCAGCCACTTCGGTATGTGCCAGCGCATGAGCAGCACCATGCTCGGCCGGACCCCGAATGCGATGAAGGCAGCGATCGTAAAGATCGCGATCGTGTGCGGGATGAGCTTCGTGATCCACCACACGGCGATGAGCGCGACGAGCGTCACGACAATCCAGAAGAGGCGGCGCGACGCCGCGCTGCCTAGAGCCGTTTGCACAAGAGCCGCCGTTCGGTCTCGTATCCGGCCCGTTCGTAGAGGCGCATGGCCGGCAGATTGCTCTCTGTTACCATCAAGGAGATATACGGCAAACCGCGCCTCCGGGCCTCATTTTCGGCCGCCTCGATCAGCGCAGTCCCGACGCCGCGCCGTATGGCGTCGGGTTCGACCGCCATGTACGCGATGAAGCCTTGCGGCTCGAGAGAGACCTCGTCCGGGAGGGCATCGAGCAGGATGAGAAAGCCGATGCGCCGCTGCGCCTCCTCTGCCACGAGGAGCACGTACGACTGCGAGAGCGCGAAATCGATCAAGCGCGTGAAGCTCGTCTCCAGCCCGGCATCGGAGGCCTCGCGTGTTGCGCTCGAGCGCAGCGTGCGGCGCCCGAGCTCGTTGACGAAGTTCCAGTCGTCGCGAGTTCCTTCGCGTAGGATCACGCGCGCCAACGCGGGAGAAGGCGGCTCAGCGCGGCGAGCAGCGCCCGGTTCTCATTCTCCGCCCCGATCGTGATGCGCAGCCGCCCCGGCATACGCAGCGAGTCGCCGTTGCGCACGACAATTCCCTCGCCGAGCAGATCTTCATAGGCCCGCGTCGCGGCAATCGGTACGGCAAGCGCGTAGAAGTTCGCTTGGGTCGGGTACGCGTTGAGCCCGAGCGCGGCAAGTGCCGGATAGATCAAGCTCTTTCCCGCCTCGTTACACGCGATGCTTCGCCGCAAGAACGCATCGTCGTCGAGCGCTGCAGCGGCGCCGGCGAGCGCGGTCGCAGCAACGTTGAAGGGGAGGCGCACGCGCTCGAGCGTCGCGACGGTCTCTTCGTCGGCAAAGGCGTAGCCGAAACGCAGAGCTGCAAGCCCGTAGATCTTTGACATCGTACGGAGCACGACGGTCTTCGGTCGCCGCCGCACTTCGTCGGTGGCATCGGCGCAGTCCGTCGCCGCGTACTCGCGATACGCCTGATCGACGACGAGCACGATCTCCGGCGGCAGGCGCTCGACGAACGCATGAAAGTCTGCGCGCTGCACGGCCGTGCCTGTGGGGTTGTTCGGATCGCAGAGAAGCACGAGACGCGTGCGCGGCGTGAGGGCGGCGAGCATCGCGTCGAGATCGCTCACTCCTTCGCGTAGGGGCACCTCGATGGGTGAGCCGCCGTGCTCGAGCACCGCGAGCCTGAAGAGAGCGAAGCTCGGTACGGCCATCACCGCCTCCTCGCCGGCGCGCACGAACGTCTGAACGACGAGCTTCACGATCTCGTTACTGCCGTGCCCGAGCACGACGTTCTCTCGCAAGACGCCGTGACGCTCCGCCAGGCGCTCCCGTATGTCGACGTAAGAGTCGTCGACGTAGCGGCTCAGGTCGGCGATGCGTCGAACTGCAGCGAGCGCCTTAGGTGAGGTTCCGAGCGGATTCTCGTTCGACGCGAGGCGCACGCCGTCGACGAAGGCAGCGCGCTGATACGACTCAAGCACGGCGCGAGCCGGGATCGGTGAGCGGCACGTGTGCGGCGCACAACGGACAGACGCTCGGTTCGAACGACTGCAGCGGGATGTCGAGCAGCGCAGTCACCGGCATGCCGAGATCGGCAGCGCCGCGGCGCACAATCGCGCCGATGCCGACGATCTGCGCGCCGCTCGCGCCTACGATCTCCAAGACTTCGCGCACTGAACCGCCGGTCGTGATGACATCCTCGACGACGAGCGCTCTGTCTGCCGGCGAGAGCGTGAAGCCGCGTCTCAGCGCGGGAACGCCGCGTTCCTTCTCCGCGAATATCGCACGTACACGCAGCGCTCGCGCGACCTCGTAGCCGAGCAGAATGCCGCCCACGGCGGCGCTTACGACGACGCTGGGCCTTTGCCCGGCGAAGTGCTCCGCGAGGGCGCGCGCGATCGGCTCGAGCAACGTGGGACGCTCGAGAATGCGAAACTTTTGAATGAAACGATCGCTGTGGCGGCCCGAGCTCAAGAGGAAGTGGCCCTCGAGCAGCGCGCCGAGATGCTCGAGCTCGTCGTCGAGATCGAATGGCAGGGTCATCTCTGAGCGACCATCTCTTCGAGAATGGCCAGTGCAGCGGCGCGCCGGTCAGCGGCGGCGAGAATCGGCCTGCCGACGACGAGATAGTCGGCTCCCGCCGCGATCGCCTCGGAAGGAGTTGCGGCCCGGCGCTGATCACCGGCATCCGCGCCGGCGGGACGCACACCAGGGACCAGCGTCAGCAGATCGTCGCCGAAGACCGCTTTGACTTCGCGAACTTCGCGCGGGCTGCAAACGATGCCGGAACAGCCCGCATCGCGCGCGAGTGAGGCGAGACGCATCACGATCTGCGTCGCCTCTCCGCCGAGCCCCACTTCTTCCGCGCTCTTCTCGTCCATGGAGGTGAGCAAGGTCACCGCAAAGACGTCCGGCGCCCGCATATCGAGCTCCGACGCCCGCTCGCGCACGCTGTCGACCGCGGCACGCATCATTGCAAGCCCGCCGACGGCATGCACCGTCAGCATGCGAGCGGAGAAGGTAAGTAGCGCGCGCGCAGCGGCTGCGACGGTGCGTGGAATGTCGTGCAACTTGGCATCGAGGCAGCAACGCACGTCACGCCGATCGCAGTACGAGCGGATACGATCACCATAGCCGAAGAGCGGCTCCAAACCGATTTTGAAGACGAGGTCGAGGTCGTAGAGCTCGTCGACGATCGCCTCCGCCTCGCTGGGGTCCGGCACATCGAGAGCGACCACGAGGCCGCTCATCCAGCATCACCTTCGTACTCGTTGGCGCTTGCAAATCCCGCGTTTGCCGTGCCGACGATCTCGGAGAGCGATCGCACGGCGTGAGCGGCAAGATACTCGATGAGACCGTCGACGATGCGCTCGGGCGCTCTGGGATCGGTGAAGTTTGCCGTACCGACGCCGACTGCGCTTGCGCCCGCGAGAATGAACTCGAGCGCGTCGGAGACCGAGGCAATACCGCCCTGGCCGATGATCGGAATGCGCACGGCGCATGCCACTTCGTAGACTGCAAGCACGGCGATCGGCCTGATCGCAGCTCCGGAGAGCCCGCCGGCGACG
>JASHTE010000068.1 GCA_030040695.1 Vulcanimicrobiota bacterium
CGGAGATGCGATCTTGGGTCACGGCAAGCATCTAACGGTCCCTTTCGCGGTGACTAAAGCAGTAGAAATTCATCAAGGGGGCCGCTCCGGCACGGGCGAACCAGTCAAGCCCTACCTATGCGTACCCTGTCGGAAGTTTTCGCGCCGGGCGCGCCGACGTTGCCCGAAGGGCTCCGAACGCTCGTGGTTTCTCCCGAGCGCGAGTTAGAACCTGGAATGACGGTACGCGCAAGCTTTACGTTCCGTAATAACGGCGGAGCACCGGCAACCGGCGTGCGCGTGCGCTTCAATCTCCCCGAAGGTCTCGTCTATCTCGTCGGCAGCGGTCGCCTCGACGGCGCCGATCTCGACGACGAGCTCGGCAACTCACCGTTGCTCGCAAGGAACGGTGCGCATATCGGTGACGTCGCACCTAGTGAAGAGCGACGGCTCGAGATCGCATACAGCGTCGTTGGCGCGATCGAGAACGGGACGACGATCGAGCTCCAAGCGGCGGTCGCGTCGTTCGAGGTCCAACCGGTCGGCTCGAACGTCGTCCGCCTCATCGCTCGCAGCCGTCCGCAGTTGCATAACGCGCTCACCGGGATCACGATAGAGACGCGCCGCGATCCAGCGCCCGGCGCCGAGGCCGAGGTCACCGTTCGCATCCATAACGCGGGAGAGTCGAGCGCCCACGACGTCGTCGTTGTCGCGCCGATACCCGAGCACACGAGCTACGTGCCCGGCTCCGCGAGGGTGAACGGACGCGAGATCGAGCGCGATCTCGGCTGCGGTTACGACCGCGTCTACGCTCCGATTGTCGCGTCCGCGCTATCGGCGAGCGCAAGCGCGATGCTCGTCTATCGCGTGCGTATCGATTCGCCACTGCCGGACGGCACACGTATCGCCGCAAACGCGCAGGTCGCCTCGCAAGAGACGGCAGCGTTTTCACTCGACCCCGCCGTGCTCGTCGTGCACGCGGCGCCGGATTTCGGAGACGATCGCACGACCTTTACGGTCGAGCCGGCCACGCAAGTCCATCCCGGCGAACGGGTCGTGCTCACCTTCGTAGCCTACAACTCCGGCACTGCTGCCGCAGAATCGACGTGGCTCTCGGTCGAGCTGCCCGAGTCGCTGCTCTACGTGCGCGGTGCCTCGCGCACGGACGGGCGCCCGAGCCGCGAGCGACGGGGCGATCATGTCGTCTTCGATCTCGGCAGAGTCGAGGGTGGAGAGCGTGTCGAGCTTCGGTGCGAGGCAATTGCCGTTGCGCCACTGCCGGACGGTGCGACGCTTCCGATCGCGGCGAGCCTCGGTTGGCAGCCGTCTCAGGGCGAAGCTACTCGCCGCTTCGAGCGTGGCGTCGTGGTGCGGTCCGAACCTGCTCTCGTACGCCGCCGTAACGCGATACGGCGCTCCGGCGAGGGCGTCGTGCGCCCCGGCCAGGAGATCGAGGCGACGATCGCAATCGCAAACGACGGCAGCGCGCCGGTGCAAGAGACCACGTTGCAGCTGCGTCTCGATCCTGCGCTCGAGGACGTACGTCTGAGCGAGCGCGGGGTCGGCATCTCGGCGGAGAAGGGCGTGGCGGAGCTTGGCTCGATAGAGCCGTACGCCGCGCGCCGCATCACGCTGCAGGCGCACGTGCGCACGCCGTACGCGGATCGGAGCGAGATCGTCATCGGCGCCTCCTTAACCACTCGCGAGCTCGGCGAGACACAGCTGGGCGAGGCGAGCTGGCGCGTCGATTCGCATCCGGCGTTCGCTCCCGCGAACTCACGCCTCGAGCTCGCGAGCGGTGCGCTTCTACGGCCGAATCAGCTCGCTGAAGTACTCGTGAACGTCCTGAATATCGGCAGCGACGCAGCGCGCAATGTGCGCTTACGGCTACTGATATCGCCCGAAGCGCGATTCGAGAGCGTCGAAGGTGCGACGCGCGAGCGCTCCTCGATACTCTTCGGCGAGATTGCGCCTGGTGCGGAAGCGCAGGCGCGCCTGGGGCTGCGTCTCTTGCGCAGCGTGCCGAAGGAGCATCCACTCACCGTCGATGCGGTCTTGACCGCCGATTCGATGTTACCGGTACCGTTGGAGCGGCTCACCATCGTCACGACCGCAACGCCGGATTTCTCCGTCGGAAGCTTCAGGAGCAATCCAAACGACTTCGCCGATCTCGGCGAGACGATCGAGTGGGCGCTGCACCTGCGCAACGGCGGTGACGGCCCAGCGAGACAGGTGCAGATTCGCATCGCGCAGCCGGGCTCGCTCATCTATGTGCCGAACTCGACGAGTGTCAACGACGTGCCGATTCGCGACGTCGGTGCCGTCGGGCCGTTTGCGAACGAGCGCGGCATCGTTCTGAACGACTTCGATCCCGGTGTCGAGGCGACGATTCGCTGGCGTGACGTCGTGCACAACCAGCTCCCGGCAGGCGAAGCGATCGTCCGCGTTGCGCACATCACCTACGACGGTGACCGCTACGATGAAATTGCCTCCGACGAGCTCAAGGTGAGAGCGGCACCGGTCTTCGCCAACGCTATTCCAGGGTTACAGTTCGGTCTCGAAGGGCTGGTCGGTCCGACAGCCGATGCGGCGGCTCGCGATGAGCGCTACGCCGAGCTCACCCCCGCGATTACCGGCCCCGGCGGAGATGGCGCGACGACCAATGGCAGCTTTCACGAAGGAGAGGGCACCTATTCGAATGGGCGCGTTCTGGACGCGTCCCAAGTTGGAACGGCGCTCGGCTTTAGCAACGAATGGCTTGGACGGACGCTACGGTTCTTAGAGGAGGCACGCTTTGGCGGTCTCGTGACGCATCTTTTCGCGTTACGCGCTTTCTTGCCCGACGCGATCGCCGACGGGCGCGTCTCCGTTGCGCCCGTGAGCACCGCGCTGCGCGAAGAGCTCGACCGGCTGTTCATCAAGCTGCGCCTGCCGAGCTACGCTGTCGCACCGCGCGACATCGAGACGCCGTCGTTGCGGGCCTCGATCGAGCACTTGATTCACGAAGCCGCGGCGGCGCACGGCGTGCCGGCGGATCCTCCCGGCGCCGCGCTTGCGCTGCGAGGCGGATGCGATCGTGCTGCGTTGCGCGAGATCGGCGAACGTCTCCATGGCATGCCGCTCGCGACTGCGCTTCCGTGGTCTGCGCTCGCGCGACTCCTTCCCGACAGCGCGCCGCAGATCGAGCACTACCGCGCGCTGCTGACCGATCGTCTCGACACGCTTTGCGATGCGGAGTCGGCGGAGTTCATCGAGGCGTTGCAGCGACGTCAGGACACGGTGCTGGACGGCGCGCTCGATGTC
>JASHTE010000069.1 GCA_030040695.1 Vulcanimicrobiota bacterium
TCCAGTAGCCGCCATCATACCCGAAGCCGAAATAGCCGAAGCCGTAGTCGATTCCACCGTAGAAGCCTACTTGCAGAGCCCAGTAGCCCGGATCCCATTCCCAGCATCCGCAATACGGATCCCAGTACCAATAACCAGGCGTCCAATAGTAACCGAGTTCCGGCGGCATCACCCACGTTCCAGGAACCCAGTAGTAACCAGCGGGACCCCACGCCCAGTAACCAGGCTCCCAAACGTAACCTGGACCGGGCACAGGCGGCTGGTAGTACTCCGGAATCGCGGGCGGTGGAACATCCACGAAGATGCCTGCGCTGATTCCGGCACCGATGCCGACGCCGACGCCTATCGAAACTTGCGCGGGTGACGCTGTCGGCGCCGCGATGAATGACAGTGTGATGAGTGCGGTGGTGAAGATTCGCGAGATAGTGCGCATTGTATTCCTCCGATGACTCCTAGCAATTGAACGCCATACCCGTAAACGACGTTCCCGCAACGGAAGGAAGGAAAGGCAGGCGCTTAGTAGGCTGAATCGATGGGAGCCAAGGCTGGCTTGTCGCTACGCTCGGCCGCCATCATCGCGGGCCTCGGATATCTGCTCGATCCGGTCGTCTTTGCCGAGTACAATATCTACCCAAAGCTCGTTGTCCCAGGTAACGTGGAGCAGACGGTGAGCAACGTCTTGGCCCACCAGCATCTCTTCGTCATCGCGATTTCTTGCTATTGCATCAATTTTCTCGAAGATATCCTCATCGCCTGGGCGCTCTATTTTCTGCTCGCACCCGCTGACAAGGCGCTCTCTCTGCTGACGGCTCTGCTCCGCTTGATCTATGCGACGATCGGACTCGTCAGCGCCGTGTATCTCTTGACGGCGTACAGGCTGCTGGTCGTGCCGGAGTACGCACGGGTTTTCGGAGCCTCGCAGCTGCACGCGCAGGTCGACCTCGCGCTCCACGCGTTTCGGTACGGTTGGAACTTCGGCTTAATCGTCTTCGGCGTCCACCTCGTCTTGCTCGGCGTGCTGATCGTTCGGTCTCGATACGTACCGTGGATTATTGGCGTCGTGCTCGTCATCGACGGCCTCGGTTGGATCACCACGGAGCTGCAACCGTATCTCTACCCGAATGTCAACGTGGACGGACTGTTCGTGACGTTCTTCGGAGAGCTCATCTTCATGCTCTGGCTCCTGATCTTCGGCTGGCGGCTCAAAGAGCCGGCGGAGCTCCTCGCGTAGCCCCGCCGTAGCAGGAGTGGGCTCGCCTGCTGTCGTCCTCTATCGGACATCGAAACGCACGAGGAAGGGCGTCTATACCGCTACCGCTCGCTCGTCCGCGCAGTGACATGTGCGGTACTGGCGTTCGGCGCCGTGCGCGCGAACGCGCCCGCTGCGACATGCCAGCAAGAGCTGGGCGTGCATGCCATCCTCGCGAAACAGATCGCGCATATCTACAATCAAATCGCCAGCGACGGCGAGGACGATCTGGGATCCTATTTTGCGAAGGTAACCGCGCAGAGCGGCGCGTTTGCGATTTCGCTCCAGACGCATTTTAGCCAATACGACTCGCAGCATTCCGGAAGCGACATCTTTACGGTCGTTCACACGATCGCCGGCCCCGTCGTTTCGGTGCCGTGGTTCGTCGCAAGTGACCGCGCTTCCGAAGCGCATGTGGCCGCGTGCACGCACGTGCTGCGCATCTACGCCGGAATCGGCTATTTGCAGACGGCCTCGAACTACGGCTACCCTTACGGGTACGGTCCGCTTCGCGGTCCCGGGGCCGGTCTCGAGCGCTTCGCAGACGAGCGGCTCCGATTGGACGCCTTCGGCTCACTATTCTACTATCCGGCCGCCGCTGGGAAGTACGGCCCGGGCAGCGTCTCGTACGCCGTCGTCACTTTCGACGGTGGATTGCGCTGGCGCGTCGGAAGGTCGCAACTCGGGCTCATCATCGGCCTCTACGAGGAGATGCGGACGCTTCGTCCGGGTGAGCGGGCAGGGTTCATGATCCGCGACGGACCGTACATCGGCCTAGACTTTTAGAACGTTCCGCGAACGCCGACAGCCTCTGGAAACCGCCTATCCTATAGGCAGAGGAACGCACGCTTACTATCTCAAAAGTGCCACATTCTTGGCGCTTTTCGTTATGGAGGTCTTCGCATGATTCGAGCCATTTACGCGGGCTTTCTCTTGGCGGCCGCACTCTCGATCGGACTCGTGGGCTGTAGTGGTCCGGGTGGAAACGCTTCGGCAATGCCGCATAAACCGGGTGCGATCACTTTTACAGGAACGAGCATCACCGACAACGTGATGACGCTGCCATGCGACACAGATGAGACGTTCAACGTCTCGCAGGTAAACTACAGCGGTAGTTTCACGCTGACTTCGAGCTCCGACGATCTTTCCATCACTCCAACGAGCGGCACGTCGACGACGTCGTTTACGGCATATTCGGATTACGGTGAGTCGGAGACATGGACGGTCACTGCGATGGGCGGCGGCGACGTAAAAGGAACGCTTACCGTAGATTATTCCACCGAAGACTGCGGCTAAGAATCCAACCGGGGCGCCCGGCCGGCTATGCAGGAGGCAGGCAAGCGGGCTCCGTATGCGACGTCTTCCGTTCAGAGAGGAGGCGTTCAAATGCGCATGCTCATGTATGTTGAGTTTCCAATAGAGCCCTTCAACGCATCGATCCGCGATGGAAGCACCGGGCAGAAAATCCGGCAGATTCTCGCCGAGATCAAACCCGAGGCGGCATACTTTTCTGAGTACGATGGTTGTCGCGGCGGGACGTTGGTCGTTGACGTCAAGGAGGCGGCCGACGTCCCGCGACTCGCGGAGCCGTTTTTCCTCAAGTTTCACGCGAAGGTCCGATTCCGCGTCGCGATGACGCCGGACGACCTCGGCCGCGCGAATCTTGACGCGCTCGGAAAGAAGTGGGGATGATCAGTCTAACCGCTGCCGGCGCCGGCAGCGGGCTTAGTGCTTGATGATGGAGTTGCAGTGCCCCCTGATGCTGTCGATCGCATCGGCCTCGACGGCTGCAAAACCCGACGCTCCCGTGTCACAGTAGACGACCTCGCGGCATCCGTCCCACGTATTGATCGAGTTCGAACCCGAACCGGTGGTGATGATGACGTTTGCGGGCGAACATGGGCCGCCGGCGTGCTGGCCGCCGCCGCCGGCATATGCGCTCCATGTGCCGCCGTTCACGAGCTTGAACTGTATCGACTGGATTCCGCTCGGCGGGCATTGGATCACTGTCGGCGTGTACTGGTTCCCCTGCACGGTGCATGAAGCCGCTGACGCGGTGACTCCTCCGCCCGCACCTTGCCCCACCTCGATCATATAGCACGGCTTGTTGCTCGCGCAGCTCGTACTGTACGTGAAGTGGACGTTCGCCCCTACGGCATTTACCGTAACGATAAGACCATTCGCGCGCTCCACGACGACGCCGGTCGGGTCCGCCGGAGCCGCGCGCGCGAGGAGCGCAAATGAAACAAACGCTGCAAGTATGAAGAGCGCGACCGATAACGAGTGCCGCCGCATGGAAGATCCTCCTTTGTATGGCGACTCCTTCGCCGAAAGTACGGGCAACTCTGCCCCACGACGTTCAGTGAGGGGACATGCGCAGCTCAGTCTGCCGTCGGAGGAGGTCGAGGATGCGCGCGTCGCGCCGAGCCGGCTCATACAGGCGCGAGTACATCAACTCCAGTAGCGGCAGAGAATGGAGTTGAAAGGCCTGCTCCATGCACGCTACAAAAGCGTCCATATCGTTCAGCGCAAAGTGCACGAAGCCCGCCCCGAAAATGGCCGTCGCGCCAAACGTGGCTCGCGCGAGCTGTTCGATGCTGCGCCGCGCTCCCTCCGCGTTCCCCTGCCGCGCCGCGAGCATTCCTCGGTACGTTTCCGTCCACACACTGTCCGGTCGCAGGCGTTCCATCTCGTGGAGCGCGACTTCCGCTCTGGGGTAATCGGAAAGGCCGAGATAGTACTCCGTCAGATGCGCGTTCGTTCGGAACGGAACCAGCGGCTTCGTCCGTTCCCAATGGGCCAGCGCATCGACCTCTCTTCCGGCGTAACAATATGCTCGCCCGAGGAACGCAAGGATGTTGACATCGACGGGATTGAGCCGCTGCGCGACCTCAAGAAGTCGAACGGCTTCATCAATTGCGCCGTTACCTGCGGCGAGCTGCGCTAGCCATCGATAAGGGTCGGAGAGGCTGGGATTGAGCTCGAGTGCTCTGCGAGCTTCTCTCTCGGAACCGGTCATGTCATCTTGGCCGAGCAGCAGTGCGGCGAGAACGGAATGCGCTTCCGCGAGCGTGTCGTTCTGTTCGAGCGCCTTCGCCAGCTCCTCGGCAGCGCGCCGGGCCGACTCGGCTTGCGGTATCGCCCCTTCGGTGCCGAGCCACTGCGAACACTCGGCAATTCCCACCCTCGCTCGCGCGAACTGCGGATCGCGGCGAACCGACTCTTCAAAGAAGGCGAGTGCCTTTCGTATGGTCTCCTCCGACCCCCGCTCGTTGAGCAGCTTCCGTCCGTGAAGAAAGCTGGTGTACGCGTCCATGTCGCGGGTGTCCAGCGTACCGGGGATAAACGATGGCGAGGTCTCGCCACGGCGCGGCGAAACGTGAGCGATGATGGACGTCGCAATCTGACCCGCGATGTCGTCCTGGATAGCGAAAATGTGCTCGAGCGATCGGTCGTACGTAAACGACCAGAGAGTATCTTCCGAACTCGTGTCGACGAGCTTCGTCGTAATCCGTACGAGGTTATCGGCCTTTCGAACGCTTCCCTCGAGCACGAAGTGTACGCCTAAGTCCTGCGCAATGTCTCGGAGCGATTTGGAGGAGCTCTTGTAGCGAACGACCGAGGTTCGTGCAACAACGCGAAGGCTCGGAATGCGTGAGGCTTGCGTGATGAGTTCGTCGGTCAGGCCATCGGCAAAATAGTCGTCATTCGGATCTGGGCTCATGCTCGCGAAAGGGAGCACGGCAAGCCGAGGGTGCGAGCTACTGTCGATCCGCAGTCGCGAATCGAGCGCGAGCAGCGCGACACCTGCAGTATCGGCCAGAGCCACCAACGCGTCGCGGTCCTCGTCGTCGTACTCAATGTGCTTGGGTGTGAGCGTGAGAAATCCGATGAGGTCACCGCCCGCCATCATCGGAAATGCGAGCTCGCCCCGCGCCGTCGACTGCAGCGCCTGCGGATTCGCGGGCGCCGACGCCGAGCGCAAGCGAACCACCAGCGGATCGCCAGGGCTGACGCTTTCGAGGGGAACGTCGAATGACGAGGCTTCTGCCGCATAGCTACCGCGGCAGAGATAGATCGCACATCCGGTCGTGCCCATCTGATGATCGACCGCTTCGACGACGCGACGCAGCACTTGCTGCACGTCGCGAAAAGACGTCAGCTCATGTTGCAGGTGTGAGAGCGCCTCGTGTGCTTCGCGTCGACGCTTCGTGAAGGCGGCTTCCACGAGCAGCTCGGCCCGTCGATGGAGTGGCCTGAACGCAAGAGCTGCGAACACGACGATCGCGACTTCGATGGCTGTGCTCGCAACGCGCGAACGACCTGAGAGGTATGTTTCGGTGAAATGCTCGGCCAAGACGAATAGCAAAAAGATGAGCGTGACGACGAGGCCGAGCGCATACGCGCGCCAGCGACGGACGGGACTATGCGCCGCCGCACCCATGTTCGCCGTTGTAGTAAACTCCGGCTAGGTTCTCCTGTGCTGCTTCGAGGTTGATGACAAGGAACTCGCGTCCGCGCGGATCGCGCGCGGGATCGCAGCCTCCCTGCGCTTTTGGAATGTCGAGAAGACAAACCCGAACGCGTTGTCCCGCCGATGCAACCGGATCGGAACCAGGTGCGATGTAGAGGCTGTCAATTGGGCTACGACCCGGCGCGATATTGTCGCGGAAGGTGATAGTGCCGCCATCGGCCATGAATGGGCCCGTTGGCGCATTCGCTCGGACGACGACGGTATTGATGCATCCAAGCGGCGTTTCAACTTGGGTTACGGCGACGAACGACGAAGCCGCTCGAGAGGATGCTGCGAGAGCTCGTGGCGCGTCGGTTCCGGCCGCCAGCACGATCGATACGATTAGGACTGCTAGGTACTTCATCGAGGGCCTCCTCTCAAACACGGAGCGAAGCAGGAGCGCTGCCTCCGTGTAGGTCGACGTGATCGTTCCGTCGTGATTGGCAACAACGTGCTCAGTTATGTCTGCATGGCAACCCGCCAAAGAGGCCAAGACGAAAACAAGCACGCTCGGTAGGCCGTTGCGTTGCATAGGCGTCCGTTTCGAGGGCGGCTTGCCTAGTGTATGGCCATCTTCAGCGGAGCCGCGAGGGCGGTGGATGTGATGGTACGCGCGGGCGCTACATTTCCTGACGCCGTCGAGGGGAAGTACAGCACCGCGTCATCTATGTAATCGCTGTCCCATACATCGCCTGTGCCGTCGACGGCGAGTCCTTCGTTCTCGTGCATCGTCGTGGCAGCACCTTCAATGGTGCGCGTCGGTGCAACGTTCCCGCTGGCTCCGGCGGCAAAGACGTTGATGCTTTCGTTGTTAAAGTCGCTTTCGTAAATGTTTCCATTGGAATCAAGTCCGACTCCGATGGGGGCGTCGAGGTTCGTGGAGGCACCCGCAACCGTACGCGTCGGCGCAACATCGCCGTTCGCACCGGCCGAGAAATACAGAATTGAGGCAGCGCCTCCATTCGCGACGTAGAGTCCGCCGCTCGAGTCGAGCACGATCTGCTGCGGATCAGCCAAGGTCGTCGACGCTCCTGAGATCGTGCGAAGCGGCGTCGCATTCCCGCTC
>JASHTE010000070.1 GCA_030040695.1 Vulcanimicrobiota bacterium
AACGATGAAAACCTCTTGGCGTAAACCGGGATTGTACCAGGCACGTGCGCGGACGTCGACGCCGACTCGAGACGGCGCCGCCCCTTGCAGCTTCATCTCTTGGATCTGGAGCTGCTGCGTGATGCTGCTTCCGACGGCCTGTGCCACCGAGAGCGCGGTCTGCGCCGCGGTTGCATCCGAGGCGTCGACGGCGACCATCACTTCGGGCGACTTCTTTGCGTGAAGCAGCTTCGCGTAGTCGGGCGGAATGACGATGCCTGCGAGCGCCTGGCCATCGTCGATGTGGCGCACGACGTCGCTCATGCTGTGGGCGCGGTAGGTGATCGTGAAGTATTCGGAGTTCGTGAAGGCATCGAGCAACTGCTGGCTCTCCGCGGTGCGCGAAAGGTCCCAGACGATCGTCGGTTGATACTTGATGTCGCTCGAAAGATACCCATAGAGAATCACTTGGACGAGCGGCATGAGCATCGTTGCTATGACGGTGCGGCGATCGCGGAAGAACTGGGTGTACTCTTTCACCGCGATGGTCCAGACGCGCCGCCAGTTCACGGCGTCCTCACGAGGCTCGCGAAGACGTCCTCGAGCGAGGGCGTCACCGGCGCAAGCGATGCGATGGGGAATCCGAGCTGCTCGACGGCGCTCTGAAGCTGCACGGCGTCTTCCTTACGATTCACGGTAACGTGCAACGCCGAGCCGTAGAGCCCGGCACCCCGGACGAACGGCAGGCCTTCGACGGCATCGAGAATAGCGACGTTTCGCTCGGAGATGATTTCGATTGTCTCTCCGCCGTCGGGCGCGTGCTTCAAGCGCTCCGGCGTGCCGCGCGCGATGATCTTGCCCCCGTAGATCAGGGCGAGCTCGTTGCAGTGCTCCGCCTCGTCGAGATAATGCGTCGTGACGAGTACCGTCGTGCCCTCCTCGGCGAGGCCGACGATAAGGTCCCAGAACTCGCGCCGCGAGAGCGGGTCGACACCGGACGTCGGCTCGTCGAGGAAGATCATCTTCGGCTCGTGGAGGAGCGTGCACGCGAGCGAGAGCCGCTTGCGATATCCGCCCGGAAGCGTGCCCGCAAGCTGCGAGCGACGCTCCTTGAGATCGAGGCGCTCCATCCAGCGCTCGACGGCGCGTGCTTGATCGGCACCGTAGATGCCGAACATGCCGCAGTAGAAGCGCAGATGCTCTTCGACCGAAAGATCGTCCCAGAGGCTCGAGCCTTGCGGCATGTACCCGATGCGAAGCTTCACCTCTTCCGGATCTCGCGCGACGTCGTACCCGAGGACCTCGGCGCTGCCGGACGTCGGGGCGAGAACGCCGCACAGCATACGGATCGTCGTCGACTTTCCCGAACCGTTTGGGCCGAGAAATCCCCATATCTCTCCGGCCCTGATCTCAAACGAGATGGAGTCGACCGCGACGAAGTGGTCGAATCTGCGCGTGAGCGCCTCGACGCGGACCGTCGGCCCTGCGAGAGCGCTCGCCGTCACGAGGAGAGCCTCGCGACGAACGTATCCTCGAGCGACGGCGGAATAACGCGCAGCGACGCATCCGTCACGCCTGCGCCACGCAGGCGCGCCTCGATCGCCGGAACGGCGTTTGCTGCGGAAGGTACGAGCGCGTGAAGCGCGTCGCCGAAGATCTCAACGCTGCGAACGCTCGGCTCGTCGCGTAAGGCTCGCCGCGCTTTAGGGCGCTGCTGCGTCGTGATCTCGACGACGTCGCCTGCAAGGTGCGTCTTCAGCTCGGCGGGCGAGCCGAGGCTGAGTATCGCGCCACGCGTGATGAAGGCGACTCGGTGCGCACGCTCCGCCTCGTCCATGTAGGGCGTGCTCACGAAGATCGTCGTGCCGGCGGCATTGATGCGATAGAGGATGCGCCAAAACTCTCTGCGCGAGACGGGATCGACACCTGCAGTCGGTTCGTCGAGGAGGATCGTCGCAGGGCTATGGATGAGCGTGCACGCGAGCGCGAGCTTCTGCTTCATACCGCCGGAGAGCTCGTCGGCGAGGCGCTTCGTGAACGGTGAGAGCGCAAAATCATTCAGCAACTCCTGCGCACGTTTTGCGAAGTCTAGCTGCGGGACGCCGAAGATGTTGCCGTAGAAGCGGAGGTTCTCCATGACCGAGAGGTCCGGATAGAGACTGAAACGCTGTGGCATGTAGCCGATCGCGGCTTGGACGCGCCACGCCTCACGTCGTACGTCGACGGCGTCGACGGTGAGGTCTCCGTCGTCGAGTGCAAGCGCACCGCAGATGAGGCGCATGAGCGTCGTCTTTCCGGCGCCGTCCGGGCCGACGAGCGCGAAGATCTCGCCCGCCTCCACCTCGAGAGAGAGGTGATCGACCGCTACGATGGAGCCGAAGCGACGCGTGACGCCGGAGGCGGCGATGGCGGTCGCCATCTCAGACGTGAATCACCGCGTCGACCGGTAGTCCGGGCTTCAAGGTACCGGTCTCGTCGACGAACTGAATCTTGATGCGAAAGACGAGGTACTCGATGCGCTCTTCCTTGGTTTGGACGTTCTCGGGCGTGAACTCGGCGCTCGTGCCGATCTCCGTCACCGTTCCAACGAATGTGCGGCCCGGTAAACCATCGATCGAGACCTCGGCCTTCATGCCGGTTTTGATCCGCGGCAGGTCGGTCTCGCTCACGTACACATAGACGTAGGGGTGCTCGAGGTCACCGACCGTGATGACAGCGGCTCCCGGCTGAATGAGAGAGCCGTCTTCGAAGTTGTGCGAGATGACGTAGCCCTCGTACGGCGCAACGAGTTGCGTCTCCTCAACCGAGTTGCGCGCTAATCCAAAGGAAGCGCGCGCTTGGGCGAGCGCGGCAACGGCTTGCAGCCGCTGGAGGCGCGAAGCACGCACCTCGAGCTCGTTGACGGCGACGCTGCGCCGATCTGCCTGCGCGAGCGCAACTGCGTCGCGCGCGGCTTTGAGTTGCGCGACCGATGCGGTATACGCGTTGCGCGCATCGTCGAGCGTCTGCCGTGGTTCGTCGCCTGTGCCGACGAGGCTTCTCGCGCGCACGAGGTTCGTCGAAGCGAGCTCATACGCCGACTGGGCCGAGGCAAGCTGTGCCTGCGCTTGATCGATCGCGAGCACGGTCGACGAGCTTGCGATGCCGAGATTCTCACCCGCTTGGCCGAGACGCGACTGCGCGACGTCGACCTGCTGCTGCGCGGAGGCAACCTGAGCGAGTTCTTGCTCGAGGCTCAACGTCGGAACGACGCGCTCGAGCACGGCGACTACCTCTCCTTTCTTGACCGCGTCACCGTCGTTGACGCGCAAGTCGACAAGCCGTCCCTCTACCTTCGGCGAGAGGTCGCTCTGGATCACCTCGATCGTTCCGGAGGCGAAGACCTCGTCACCGGGCGCTCGCCGGATGAGGTACCAGCCGGCAACGGCGCCGCAGACAGCGATCACCGCAACGGCGAGTAGAAGGCGCGTGCGTAGTCCCATGCTCCTGACTCTAGCCGCAGGGCGAGAAGAGCCTGGGAAGTCCCGTCCGAGACGTCATGATCGCAGCGCGTCTTCGACGGCACGTAGCAGCTCTGCAGGTTCCGAAGGCTTTGGGACGGCGGCGCGCACGCGGTAAATTTCCATGAAATCGCGCATCGCGGCGTTTGGCGGCGTTGCCGTGTAGAGCGCGACTGCGAGGCCATCGAGCATCGCGTCGCGACGTAGCCGGCGGATCACCTCGACCCCGGAGAGGCCCGGCATGTTGAGATCGACGAGCAGTAAGTCGGGGCAGTTCGCCGCGATCGCGGCGAGCGTTGCCTCCCCGCTCGCTGCTTCGACGATCGTATGACCCGCGTGGCGCAATACGGTTGTGACGAGCAGCCGGCTTGCAGCGTCGTCGTCAGCGATGAGGATCAGCGCCATCACCGATGAGCTCCTCGATTTCTTGGCGCAGCTTCTCGGGATTGATCGGCCGCAGGATGAACTTCTTGGCACCAAGTTCGAGACCGCGCCGCCGGTCTCGCGTCTGCCACGCCGTCGAGGAGAGAAAGACGAAGGGGATCCGGCGCCAACGCTCGTTCGTGTCGACGTGCTCGATGAGCGCGAAGCCGCCTTCCTCGGGCATGTGCAGATCGCAGAGAATGAGTGCTGGTTGGATGCGCTCCATGATCTGGAGCGCCTCGCGTACGCTCCTTGCCTCGGCGATCTGATAGCCGAAGGGAGCGAGCGACGCGCGAAGGACGTCGAGGTTCGTTTGCAAGTCGTCGACGGCGAGAATGATCGGACCACCGTCTGAGACCTTGCCTGCTTCGGCAGCTGTCTGCTCGTGTGTGACGGCGGTTGGACGGTGCGATGATCCGAGATACGCTTGGACATCGGATACGAATCGCTCGGGATCGATTGGCTTCGCGATGTAGCCGTCGAAGCCGCTTTGGAGAATGCGCTCCCGATCGCCCGCCATTGCGAGCGCGGTAATCGCGATGAGCCGCGTGGCGTGGCCGAGCTCACTCTTGAAGCGACGCGCAAACTCGTATCCGTCCATTCCAGGCATGAGGATGTCGACGAGAACGAGATCGTACGAGTCGAGCCGCGCCTTTTGAAGACCGCTCAGGCCGTCGCTCGCGTCATCGCACTCATAGCCGAAGGCGCGCAGCAGGTAGAGCATGAGGTCGAGATTCGCGCGATTGTCGTCGACAACGAGGATGCGCGGCGTCATGCCGCCTCTTCGAGTAGCGGCAGCGAGAGCGTGAACGTACTGCCTTTCCCGAACTCGCTCGTGAAACTCAAATATCCCCCGACGAGCCTCGCGAGCTTCTGCGAGAGGTAGAGACCGAGCCCCGCGCCTTCCACGCGGCGCGTCGAAAGCGGCTCCAATTGCTCGAAGGCTTGGAAGAGGCGCTCGCGATCTTCGTCCTTGATGCCGACGCCCGTGTCGATCACACTGATGTCGCAGTGCTCACCGGCGCTGCTGGCGCGTGTGCGCACCTCGATCCGCACCGAGCCTTCGTTCGTATACTTGAGCGCGTTGTTGGCGAGATTCAGAAGTATCTGCGCGAGTGCGCGCCGATCGCTCATGAGCGTAATCGGGGCTCTCGGCGCGCTCGCCGAGAACTCGAGCTTCTTCTCGGAGGCCATCGAGCGTAGCGAACTATGGACTTCGTCGACGATCTCTTGCAGCACGACTCTCTCGAGGTGCAGCTCGACCTTTCCGGCTTCAATCTTTGCCAGATCGAGAATGTCGCTGATGAGGGAAAGGAGGTGACGTGCGCTGGATTGCACGACCCGCAGCTGCTTCTCTTGTTCTTCCGTCAGCGGCCCCGGCAACCGCATGAGGAGCGTTCCCGTGAAACCGATAATGGCGTTGAGCGGCGTACGCAGCTCGTGGCTCATCGAGGCGAGGAACTGGTCCTTCGCGGCGCTCGCCGCTTCGAGCTCCGCGTTCTTCGCCTGGAGCGTTGCCTCGAAATGCTTCCGCTCGCTAACGTCGCGAATTGCGCTGACGACGAGGAGCCCTTCGTCGGTTTCGATCGGGCTGAGGCTGATTTCGACGGGCACCTCGCTCCCGTCTTTACAGAGACCGGCGAGTTCCATGCCCTCGCCCATCGGGCGTAGGCGCGGGTCGGAGGCGTACCCGTCGCGGTGGCCCACGTGATGTTCGCGCAGCCGAGCCGGGACGAGCATCTCGATCGCCTTCCCGAGCATCTCGTCGCGGTGGTAACCGAAGAGTCTCTCCGCCTGCGCGTTGACGCGGCGAATCGTTCCCGTGCGGTCGACGATGACCATTGCATCAGGGTAGGACTCAAAGAACGGCAGAGAGGGATTAGCCGAGAGCGGCATGCGCTTTCCTTCGCGGGTTCTTCATAAGCGCCCGCTACAATCCCAACCCATGGAAAGGCTGCGGCGCGAGCTCCACGAGCTTGCCAACATGCTCATGATCGCACAGGCCAACACGGAGGCGATGCTCGACGGCGTCGTCGAGCTCAGCCACGAGCGACTCGAGAGCGTGCGCAGCGCCATCGCAGCTGCCACGGAGCGTCTTCGAGCGCTCGAAACGAGGGAGGAACCAGATGTCGAAGCTGAATGAGTCGCTCTTCGTGCGGTGTCCCTATCACCGCGCGCGTGGCTATCTCGCGGCCGGAGTAGGGCAGCAGATCGATTCGAAGGCGCCGCTGACGCTGCGGGTTCCGCTCGTCGGCGTCGAGCTGAAGAAAGACGTGATCGTAACCTTCACGCCCGGCATCGACCCGATGCACATGGACCAACCCTGGCGCATCCACTGGACGCCGGAAGGCGGTGGCCCGTATCCCGACTTCGACGGTGAGTTGACCGTCCGCGCCGATGACGACTACACGAACTGCGTGCTCGAGCTCGTCGGCGAGTACAAACCACCGGGCGGCATGCTCGGGAAGTCGTTCGATCTCGTTGCCGGCTCCCGTATCGCGGCGCTTACGGCGCGAGCATTGCTTGAGCGTCTGGGCGAGGAGTTCGTGGCGCGCTATAACGAGGAGGAGTCCCAAAAGGGCGCTCCGGCTTCATCCTAGGGTCGGTCGGGAGGGCTGATTGAAGAAGAACGACGACGCTGACGCACCGTTAGTGGGAACGCTCCGGTTCGTCTTCGTCATGGGATGCACGTTCGCCGTGCTTTGGCTGCTCATGTATTGGCTGTTGCGGGATCGCTGGTAGATGCACATTCACAAGTACGAACGCTGGTGGATGATCTTCGGCGTCGCGATGCTGATAGCGTTTCTCGCGCTTCTGGCGTTCGCGGCGGTAGAGAACAGCATCGTTCCCCCAAGCGGCATGCAGCAGATCGACCCGAAGCTTGTGGCGCAGACGCCGCCCTTCAACCACCCGGGCCTTCGCCGTCTAAGCGACGGATCGTACGAGGCCTATTATATCGCGCAGGTCTTTGCGTTCGATCCACCCGTACTGACGATTCCTCAGGGAGCGAAGGTGACGTTCTACGTGACGAGCACCGACGTCGTCCATGGGTTCTTCGTCCCGGGCACAGCCGTCAACATGATGGTCGTCCCCGGTTGGGTGAACATGCAGACGCACGTCTTTCGTCGCGCCGGAGAGTACCTGTTGCTCTGCCACGAGTACTGCGGTATCGGCCATCAAGACATGTTCGGCAAGATCGAGGTGACGAAGCGATGACGAGCGACCTCCAAGTACGGGCCGAGAACCGCGTCGTCATCGCGCACATCTACACGTCGACCGCCGCGATTGCGCTCGGCGCGATCTTCGGTGTCTTTCAAGGCTTTTCGCGGGCAGGTGCGGCTGCGGCGCCTTCGTGGTTCGATTACTACCGAATCCTGACGATGCACGGCGTCCTCATGGCACTCGTCTTCACGACGTTCTTTATCACCGGGCTCTGCCTCTTCGTCACCTATCGCGCGATCCCACGGGAGCGAAAGCTCGCACTCGGCTGGGTCGGGTGGCTCGTCATGCTCGTCGGCACGGCGATGGCCGCGGTAGAGATTCTATTGGGCAATGCGACGGTGCTCTACACGTTCTACGCGCCGCTCAAGGCGAGCCCGTGGTTCTACATCGGCGCGACGATACTCGTCCTCGGGACGTGGGTCGTCGCCTACGAGATCTTCGAGAACGTCGTTTACTGGCGCCGGACGAACCCCGGCGCGCCGGTGCCCCTAGTCGTGTTCTGCGCGGCCGCGACGTTCGTGATGTGGATCGTCGCGACGCTCGGTGTGGTCGCCGAGATGGCGATGCTCATTCCGTGGGCCTTTGGCTGGGTGCCGACGATCAACGTGTTACTGACGCGTCTGTTCTTCTGGTACTTCGGCCACCCGCTCGTCTATTTCTGGATCATGGGCGCATACATCATCTGGTACAATATCATTCCGACGCGCTACGGCGGAAACACGTTCAGCGACGGATTGACGCGCCTCACCTTCATCATGCTCATCCTCCTCTCGACGCCGGTCGGCATCCATCACGAGTTCATGGAGCCCGGGATCTCGAGTACGTGGAAGGCGCTCTTCACCGTCACGACGTACGGCGTCGCGATTCCGTCGTTCATCACCGCCTTCGCGATCTTCGCCTCCTTCGAGCTCGCGGCGATCAAGCAAGGGAGAAAGGGCTTCATCGCAACGGTGAAGTCTCTGCCGTGGGGCGATCCCGCCTTCTCCGGTGCCGCGTACGGGATGCTGCTCTTCATCCTCGGCGGCTTCGGCGGCCTCGTGAACGCCTCGTACGGCATGGACGCCGTCGTGCACAACACGATCTGGATCGTCGGCCACTTCCACGTGACCGTGGGCGGACCGGTCGCGCTCACGTTTATCGGAGCAGCGTATTGGATGATTCCACGCCTCACCGGGCGAGCGTTGTGGAAGCCGGAGTGGGCGCTCATGCAGACTCGCCTCTGGTTCATCGGCATGTTGATCATGTCGTTTTCGATGCACTTTGCGGGCCTGCTCGGCGCGCCGCGCCGGACCGCCGACGTGAGCTACGGGGGTGCGGCGGTGGCGCAAGCGTGGCACCCTTATATGACGGTGGCTGCGGCGGGCGGTGTCTTCCTCTTCCTTTCCATTATAATGTTTGTCGCGGTCGCGCTAGGAACGCTGGTTCAGAACCGCAAGACCGAGCCCATGGCGGCTGCCTTCGCCACCTCGGCGACGCCGGCGGGCGCGACGCCGGCGGCGTTGCAGCATCTCTTTCGATGGGGCGTCATCGCCCTTGCGTTCGCGATCGTCGTCTACGCGGGGCCGGTCGGAGAAATCCTACACCACCCAGGATACGGCGCTGCCGGTATGAGAACTTGGTAGCGCCCAGAGATCGCTATCCGTGGAACGAAAGCGTATTTTGATTGTCGAGGACGAGCCCCAAATCGTTGGGGTGCTTCAGGCGTACCTCGAGCGCGAAGGGCTCATCGTCGAGTCGACCGGAAGCGTGGCGGGAGCGCTTGCGGCCATCGCACAGACGCGTCCGGACATGATGATTCTCGACATCACGCTCGAGGACGGAAGCGGCTTGGACGTTCTCCGGCAATCCGGCGCGAACGGCGGCATTCCCTCGATCATGCTCACCGCTCGTGCGGAGGAATCGGATCGAATCGTCGGCCTCGAGCTCGGTGCCGACGACTACATCACCAAGCCGTTCTCGCCGCGCGAGCTCGTCGCCCGGGTGCGCGCGCTCTTCCGCAGATTGGGAGATCGTACGAGCACCGCGGCGCAGCGCGCCACCAGGAAGACGCGCGTCGCCGAGCTGGAGATCGATCATGAATTCCACGAGGTGCAGCTCTCAGGAAAGCCGGCGAATCTCACGGCAACGGAGTTTCGTATCCTGACCCTGCTGGCAGAGAACCCGGGTGAGGTATTTACGCGCTCGCACCTGCTCGACCGGCTCAATGACGACGGTGACATCTTCGAGAGGACGCTCGATCGCCACATCAACAACTTGCGTAAGAAGATCGAACCGGATCCCCACAACCCGCAGTACGTGCTGACCGTCTACGGCGTCGGCTACAAGATGCGTCGCCCCTAAGGAACTCGGCTGATGTTTACGAAGATTCTCCTCGCTTTCGACGGATCGACGTGCTCGCGTTCGGCGCTTGCGACGGCGCTGAGTCTCGCAAAGGCGGAGGGAGCAAAGCTGACGCTATGCACGGTCGTCGATCCTATCCAAGTCGCGGACAAGAATGCCCCGGCGCCGCCGACGCAAGCTGCGCTCGACGCCGCATGCGCAGATGCAAGGAGCATGCTCGACGAAGCCCTCTCGCAGGCGCGTGCAGCAGGCATCGACGCTGAGGCACAGCTCATGGAGGGCGAGCCGGCGTACGAGATCGACCAGTACGCTCGTCAGATCGCGGCAGACGCGATCGTCATCGGCACGCACGGGCGCTCGGGCCTGAAACGGCTCCTCCTGGGCAGTGTGGCGGAGGAGACGCTGCGTAACTCCCGCGTCCCGGTGATCGTCGTCCATCAGAAATAGCCGCCGCAACAGAATATTCGCAAGTTTTTCGCGAGTGATTCCTCCATGCGCCGTAGGGTTGGTGGGCAAGGGGGGATACGATGACCAGTTATTTGGACCACTCGCTGCACGAGGCCGTGCTCGACGCGCTCGAGGCTGAGCCCCGTGTCGACGCCGGGAAGATCGCCGTCGCCGTCGAGAGCGGCGTCGCCACCCTCTCTGGGACGCTTGGGAGCTTCACGGAGAGATGGGCTGCCGAGAGCGCGGTGAAGAGCGTGAGGGGGGTGCGCGGGCTCGCAAACGAGCTCCGCGTCGAGCTTCCCGGAATGCACGTTCGTGACGACGCGGATATTGCGAAAACGGTCGTGCAGGTGCTGCGCTGGTCGGCGAGCTTGCCCGAGACGATCCAGGTCGAGGTACATAACGGCTATGTGACGCTACGCGGTGAGGTCGACTGGCCGTACCAGCGCCTCGATGCACTCGACGTCGTGCGCCGGCTCGAAGGCGTGCGCGGCGTCAACGACGACATGACGGTGAAGCCGAGCCCGATCGACCCGGTGCAACTGCGCCGTGCGATCGAGAGCCGCTTTCAACGGGCGGCCGCCTTGGACGCAAAAAACGTGCGCGTCGCGGTGAAGCCGTTCGGCATCGTCGAGCTCTCCGGAAACGTCGGCAGTCTCGCCGAGTTTGACGAAGCCGAATCCGCCGCCTACTCGGTTGCTGGAACGACTGAAGTCCGCAACGAGCTTCTCATCAACGGCATCTGGTGAAGTACATTCGGCCGTTCGAGGCAATCTCGAACGCGGACGTTGCGCTCGTCGGCGGGAAGAATGCCTCGCTCGGTGAGATGTATCAAAAACTGACGCCGCTGGGCGTGCGGATTCCCAACGGCTTTGCGGTAACCGCCGACGCATATCGCCACGTCTTGACGGAGGGAGGCGTCTGGACGCAGCTCCACGCCGCTCTCGACGGACTCGATGCAGCTAAGGTCGCCGACCTCGCGGTGCGCGCGCAGCGTGCCCACGACGCAGTGCTCGCCGCTCCGATCCCGGAGGACCTCGCGAAAGAGATTCTTGAGGCGTACCATGCCTTGCAGGCGCAGTACGGCGCCGACTTGAGCGTCGCGGTGCGCAGCTCCGCGACCGCGGAGGATCTGCCGAC
>JASHTE010000071.1 GCA_030040695.1 Vulcanimicrobiota bacterium
CATCGTGATGGAGCACGGAGGCGGCTGCTACGACGGACTCTCCGAAGGTGCAGCGAATCGCAACATGGGCGCCGAATCGACGCTGGCCCTGCTCGGCGCCGCATACGCGTTCGCGGTGCGACGGAAATCGAATCTCGCCATCGCTCGCTGACGCCTGCCGAAAAGACATTCCAAGCACTCCGTCGAAGTGAGTGCGAATGATCCTGGAGACCGAAGCTCTCAACGACGTGCAAGCCGCCGCCGTTCGGCATACTGACGGCCCGTGTTTGGTTTTCGCCGGTGCAGGCAGCGGAAAGACGCGCGTCATCACGTATCGCATCGCGTATCTCTTGCAGGAGCTCGGTGTTGCTCCGGATCGTATTCTCGCGCTCACGTTCACGAACAAGGCTGCAAGCGAGATCAAGGCCCGTCTCGAACGCATGACCGGTGCGACCGCGCGCGACATCTGGGCGGGCACATTCCACGCGATGTGCGTGCGCATCTTGCGCCGCGAAGGCCGCCGTATCGGCATCGAACCGAGCTTCGCAATCGTCGACGAAGGCGATCAGCGCCAGCTCCTCAAGGAAATCCTCGACGACTTCGACGAGGACGAGCGGCAGCTCTCGGCCGGTGCCTGCCTCCACGAGATCGGCACGGCGAAGACGGCGTTGCTCTCGGCCGATCGTTATTTGGAGCAGCAGACCACGGCCCTCGGCGAACGCTTTGGCGAGATCTACAAAGAGTATCAGCGCCGCTTGGTTTCGTCGAATAGCCTCGATTTCGACGACCTCATCTTACGCACGATCGACCTCTTCGAAACGGACGAAGCCGTTCGCGAGCGCTACCAGCGCAAGTTCCAATACGTCCTCGTCGACGAGTATCAAGACGTCAACCTCCCGCAGTATCGCTTGCTCTCGATCCTCGGCGAGAAGCATCGTAACGTCACCGTCGTCGGCGACGACGACCAATCGATCTATTCGTGGCGCGGCAGCGACCACCGGATGATCCTGCGCTTCGAACAAGATTTTCCCGGAGCGACCACCTTCAAGCTCGAGCAAAACTATCGCAGTACGCAACGCATCCTCGATGCGGCCAACGCGCTCGTCGCAAATAATCGGGTCCGTGCTCCGAAGCATCTCTTCACCGAGCGCGGCGAGGGTGCGCCGATTCTCGTGTACCAAGCCGTGACGGAGCGCGACGAGGCGCGCTACATCGTCGAACAAGTGAAGAGCGCCGTACGCGACGGCGCCGCGTATCATGACTTTCTTGTGCTCTATCGCACGAACGCGCAATCCCGCGTCTTCGAAGAGGCGATGCTCTCCGACGGTATTCCGTACCGTGTGATCGGCGGCGTCGGCTTCTACGCGCGCTCCGAGATCAAAGACGTCATCGCGTATTTGCGTTACGTGCTCAACGCAGCGGACGCGATTGCCTTCAAGCGTATTGTCAACGTCCCGCGGCGTGGAATCGGACAGCAGACGCTGAGCGCACTCGTACAAGCCGCGAACGCGGCCTCGATGTCGGTCGGGGAGGCCATCTTCGACAACGCGGTGCTGCGTACGGCGGTACCGAAGAAGCTGAAGGAGCTGGAACGCTTCGCCGAGCTCATTGCGGAGCTGCGCCGCTGTACCGGCGAGCTCTCGGTTTCCGACCTCGTCGTCGCCGTCATGGAGCGCTCGGGCTACATCCGCGAGCTGCAGGCGGAGGAGACGAACGACGCGCGAGCGCGCCTGGAAAACCTTCAGGAGCTCATCGGCGTGGCGCGCGAGTACGAGGCGAGCGACCCCGAACCGACGCTCGCCGGGTTTCTCTCGAACATTGCGCTCGTGAGCGACATCGATGCGCTCGAAGACGAGGCCTCGTATGTGACCCTCATGACCCTCCATAGCGCCAAGGGGCTCGAGTTTCCCAACGTCTTTCTCACGGGGCTCGAGGAGGGCGTCTTTCCGCACTCACGCTCGCAAGGCGAGGACGGCGAGATTGAAGAGGAGCGGCGCCTCGCGTACGTCGGCATTACGCGGGCGATGGAGCATCTTTACCTTACGTACGCGCAGCGGCGCGCGCTTTACGGCAACAGCTACGCCTATCCGCGCTCGCGCTTCCTCGACGAGATGCCGGGGCTCGAGTTTCTCGAGACGGAGAGCGTGCAGTTACCCCGCGCGACCGGAGGCCGGTGGCGCGAAGTTGCAATTCATGAAACGGCCGGCGCCGGCATGCACATGCAGCTCGGCGCGGGAGATCGCGTGCGTCATCCCAAGTGGGGCGAGGGCAAGATCGCGAGCGTGGTCGGAGCGGGTGGTGACGGTCTCGTCACGATCGACTTCCCGAACGTCGGGCAGAAGATGCTCATGCTCAAGTACGCACCGTTAGAGAAGATTTGATCAGAGTTGCGGTTGCGGGAGCGCTTGGGCGCATGGGCTGCGTTGCGTGCGCGGCACTACAGGAGGCCGACGATCTCGAGTACGTAGGCGGCCTCGTGCGTGCGCTCGATGAAGCGCCGCACGAAGCGCTCTACGATGACGTGCAGAAGCTGCTCGAAGAGAGGAAGCCTGACGTGCTCCTCGACCTCTCCGTCTATCCGGCCTCAGTGGAGATTGCGATGGCTTCGCTGCGCGGCGGCGTTCGGCCGGTCATCGGCGCAACGGGATGGAGCGACTTCGACAGGGCGGCGCTTGCACGTGAGTCGGACGAGCGAAAGATCGGCGCGATGCTCGTGCCGAACTTCTCGATCGGCGCTGCGCTCATGATGCGCTTCGCCGCCGAAGCGTCGCGCTTCTTCCCGACCGTCGAGATCATCGAGCTGCATCACGATGCGAAGAGGGACAAGCCCTCCGGCACCGCACTCCTCACGAAGCGGCGAATCGAGGCGAGCGGGTACGACGGCGACGTCCCCGTGCATAGCGTTCGCTTGCGCGGGCTCGTCGCGCATCAAGAGGTGCTGCTCGGTAACGAGGGCGAGGTGCTGACCATTCGCCACGACGCGCTCTCGCGCGAGGCGTTCGTTCCGGGAATGATCGCCGCGGTACGCGCGGTGACGAAGCTCGATCGCCTCGTCGTGGGCATCGACGCGGCGCTCGATCGCCCGGAGGAGGCGTCATCCGCGTAGCAGTCGTCGGCGCGACGGGCGCCGTAGGGGAAACGCTGCTGCGCGTTCTTGAAGAACGTGCGCTTCCCGTCGATCACGTTGCGGCTTTCGCCTCGCGTGAACGTGACAACGGTGCCAGCTTCCGCGGAGAGGCCCTGAAGGTCGTGTCGACGAGTGCCGATGCGTTGCGCGGCTTCGACGTCGTCTTCTTCGCCGGTGGCGAGGAGGCGAGCGAGCAATACGTCCCCGCACTGACCGCGAACGGCGCTGTCGTGATCGACAACAGTGCAACGTTTCGTCTTCGCGCCGGTGTGCCGCTGCTCGTGCCCGAGATCAACGGCGACAGCGTCCATCCGGAGCAACGTCTCTTTCCGGTAGGAAACTGCACTGCAATTATTCTCTGCGCAGCGCTCGCGCCGATACGCGACACGGCGGGGTTACGCAGCGTCCAGGTCGCGACGTACCAAGCCGTGAGCGGCGCCGGGCGCGCCGCGCTCGATGCCTTCGATCGCGGGGAGAGCGAGTTCATCGCAAACGCTGTACCGCGGATCGGCGCGATCGGCGAAGGTGGTGAAAGCGGCGAAGAGCAGAAGGTGCGGGAAGAGACAAGAAAGATTCTCGGCCTGCCGAGCCTCGCATTGAGCGCCGTGTGCGTTCGCGTTCCGGTGCGCACCGCGCACGCGGAGGCGGTCTTCTTCGAAACCGAGCGCGAAACGGGCGTTGATGAGCTCGCCGACGCCTTCGAACGTGCGCGCGGGATCGTCTTCCACCGCGAAGGGATCGTGACGCCACGCGACGTGGAAGGCACGGACGACGTCCACGTCGCCAGGCTCCGTGTCATCCCAAGCGAAGCAATGTCATCCCGAGCGAGCCGCGGCAGCGGCGGGTCGAGGGACGAGCGATCGACGAGAAGCTTCAGCCTGTGGTGCGTCGGCGATCAGTTGCGCAAGGGCGCGGCAACGAATGCCGTGCAAATTCTCGAGCTGCTCCTGGCGAGGGGTTACGTGCGTTGAGCGCGGTGAAGAGCATCGCCGTATTGAAGTTCGGCGGCACATCGCTCGCCGGCGCGCAGCAGCGCGCGCTTGCACGACAGCGCGTGCGCGAGGCGCTCGAGCAGGGCTACGACGTCGTCGCCGTGGTTTCCGCGATGGGACGCGCGCCGGCGCCGTACGCCACCGATTCGCTGTTGACACTCGTCGACGGGAGAGGCCCCTCGCGCAACGCGGACCTCTTGCTCGCAACGGGCGAGATGATCGCTGCGGCAGTCTTCGCCCAGGAGCTCGAGGCCGAGGGGTGCGCCGCAATCGCCGTCACCGGCGCTCAAGCCGGAATTCTAACCGACGAGCGCTTCGGCAATGCGACCATTCG
>JASHTE010000072.1 GCA_030040695.1 Vulcanimicrobiota bacterium
GTGATCCATCAGCCCTGGGTCTCACAGATTGGGGGGCAAGCGACCGACGTAGAGATTGCCGCCCGCGACCTGGTCGCGACGAGGCAGACGATCGCCCAAATCTACGAGGCGACCACCGGCAAGCCGCTCGAACAAGTCCTACGGGACATCGACCGCGACTACTACATGTCTTCCGAAGAGGCCAAGACCTACGGGATAATCGACCATATCATCGAAAGTCGTGGGGCAATGCCTATGCCGGCCTAGCCGGCTACCGCGGGGGACCGGATGTTTCGTTTTGGAGAGGACAAAGGGCAACTGAAGTGCAGCTTCTGCGGCAAGTCGCAGGAGCAGGTGCGCAAGTTGATCGCGGGCCCCGGCGTCTACATCTGCGACGAGTGTATCGAGCTCTGTAACGAGATCATCGAGGAAGAGCTCTACAAGAACGCCGACGAGAACCTCCGCCTCCGGAACATCCCCAAGCCGAGAGAGATCAACCACATCCTGAACCAGTACGTCATCGGTCAGGAGCGCGCGAAGAAAGCGCTGGCGGTTGCGGTCTACAATCACTACAAGCGCATCAATGCCGGCGCCAGCGCCGACGATGTCGAGCTGCAAAAATCCAATATCCTGCTCGTCGGTCCGACCGGCTCGGGCAAGACCTATCTCGCGCAGACGCTAGCGAAGATCCTCGACGTACCGCTTGCCATGGCCGACGCGACGTCGCTCACGGAGGCGGGCTACGTCGGCGAGGACGTGGAGAATATTCTCCTCAAGCTCATCCAAGCCGCCGACTACGACGTGAAGCGTGCGGAGAAGGGCATCGTCTACATCGACGAGATCGACAAGATCGCGCGGAAGAGCGAGAACCCGTCGATCACGCGCGATGTTTCCGGCGAGGGCGTGCAGCAGGCGCTGCTCAAGATTCTCGAAGGTACGACAGCCAACGTACCGCCGCAAGGCGGGCGCAAGCATCCGCACCAAGAGTTCATCCAGATCGATACGACGAACGTGCTCTTCATCTGTGGCGGCGCGTTCGACGGACTCGATCGCATTGTCGAGTCGCGTGTCTCGGCGAACAATATGGGATTCCGGGCACGCCAGGACGGTAAGCGCGAGACGCGCATCGGCAAGCTACTCCAGCAGCTCATGCCCGAGGATCTCCTGCGTTACGGCCTGATCCCGGAGTTCATCGGACGCCTGCCGATCGTCGTAACGCTCGACGCGCTCGACGAGCTCGCACTGCGGCGCATCCTCACCGAGCCGCGCAACGCGCTCGTGCGCCAGTTCCAAAAGATCATGAACATGGACGGCGTCGATCTGCAGTTCACGAAGGACGCGCTCGTTTCGATCGCCTCGAAGGCACAGGGTCGCAAGACCGGCGCGCGGGGCCTGCGTTCGATCCTCGAAGAGGTCATGCTCGAAGTCATGTACGATCTGCCCTCGTTGACGGGTGTGAAGAAGTGCGTCGTCAACAAGGACGTGATCGAGAAGCGCGAGCAGCCGACGATTATCTTCCAGGAGCAGAAGAAGGAGCCGGCCTAGCGCCGCTAGAGGTTTCCGTAACCTCCGCTGTCGATGGCGCCCCGCATCCGTGCGAGGGCGTCTTTCGTATCGTTTCCGGGAAGCGTCGCCTCGAGGCGACGCCATGCGGCGTCGCACGAGCCTATGCGGCATGCGTCGGCGAGATAGCGGAAGAGCTCGATCTCGCGGTCGGTCGGATCGCCGCCGCTTGATTCATGTTGAGCGGCGCGCCACGCAGCCACGGCGTCGGCGGCGAGCGCTCTTGGAAAACGGCGCGAGATGTCGACGATGTGCTCGCCGGTCACCGCGTAGTAGACAGGCACGACTCCAGGCAGGCACGCGTGGCAGTCGTCGAACGGCCCGGGGACGTGCGTGGCAAGCACGTCACGATGTGGTTCAACGCGGACGAACGTACCGTAGGGGATCGTGTCCCAGCCCTGCTGCCGCACCCAGGACGCGACCACGTAGGTGTGCCGCGCTACGTCGTACGTGAGGATCGCTGAGTCGCCGCCGCAGTTTGCGCCGCAGGCCATCCAGAGCAGCACCGCATCCGCTTGCGGCTTTCCCGCGAGGTAGGCAAGACGCGCACTGGTGATGTCGATCGCGGTGATGTCCGTGATGACGCCGCCGGAGCCGACACCGGCGTCGATGACACTCCAGGGATCGGCGTGGAAGGGCGGCACATTGTCGGCGAGGATCGCAAGTGAGCCGGTTACGCGGAAGCGCTCTCTTCCCGGAGCGGACGAGAGCGTCGTGACCGTGGAAGAGATGAAGAGCCGCGTCGTGCCGAGCACCGCTCGCTGTTGGAAGCGCTCGACCTGTTCTGCTGCGAGCGCGGTCGCACTCAGGAGCAGCAACACTGCCAGGGTTGCACACGCGGTGGCGCGCATGCGTAGCGATTCGCTCCAGGGGCGTCTTTGTCCGTCGCGAAAGCTAGGCGCTCGATGCCTGCCGAAAGGCGACCTCCCGCCTCCCCGTACGATCCGAAGGCCGTCGAGAAACGGCTTTACGAGCGTTGGGAGCGCAACGGCTATTTTCACGAGGAGCCGGATCCCGCGCGTCCGCCGTTCATCATCTGTATGCCGCCGCCGAACGTCACCGGGCGCGCGCACCTCGGCCACGGCTCCACCTACACGCCTATGGACGTCCTCGTGCGCTACCATCGCATGCTGGGCGATAATGCCGACTGGCTCCCAGGAACCGATCATGCGGCAATCGCGACCGAGGCGCGGATCGTCCAAGAACTGAAGGCGCAAGGCACGACGCGCGACGCGCTCGGCCGGGAGCGATTCCTCGCACGCGCCTGGGAATGGTCGCGAACGTACGGCGGCGAGATCGAGGAGGCGTTTCGCGCGCTCGGCTTCGGGCCGGATTGGCAGCGCGCGCGCTTCACGATGGACGATGGGCTCTCGGCGGCAGTCCGTAAGGTGTTCGTCATGCTCTATCGGGACGGTCTCATCTACCGGGGCAAACGGCTCGTCAACTGGGATCCGGTCGCGAAGACGACGATCTCCGACGCCGAGGTCGAGCACGAAGAGCGCGATGCAACGCTCTATTACGTGCGCTACCCGAGTGATGTCGTTGGTGATGGGCCCGGTATCGTGGTTGCAACGACCAGGCCGGAGACGATGCTGGGCGACGTCGCGATTGCGGTGCATCCGGACGACGAGCGATACGCGGCATGGATCGGCAAGAGCGTGCGCGTGCCGCCGCTCTTAGACCGTACGATTCCCCTCATCGCCGACGAAGCAGTTGATCCGTCATTCGGAACCGGCGCGGTGAAGGTGACGCCCGCACACGATGCCACCGACTTCGAGATCGGGCAACGCCACGGGCTTGCGATGCCGTCGATCATGGACGTCGACGCGCGCATCAGCGGAGCGGATCTCGACGTCGGCCCCTATGCTGGACTCGACCGAGCCGAAGCGCGCATGCAAATCATAGAAGCACTTCGTAACTCAGGCCTGCTCGTCAAAGAAGAGCCGTATCGTCACGCGATTGCGCTCAGCGAACGCACGAGCGCGGTCATCGAGCCGCTCTTGCTCGAGCAGTGGTTCGTGCGGATAGAGCCGCTCGCGCAGCGCGCGCTCGACGCGTATCGCAACGGACGCGTGCGATTCGTACCCGAGCGCTACGGACGCACCTTCGAGCAGTGGCTCACGAACATCCGCGATTGGAACATCTCCCGGCAAGTCTGGTGGGGGCATCAGCTTCCCGTCTGGTACACGCCGGGCGGCGACGCAATCGTGACCGAGACGGAAGAAGAGGCCCTTCGGGAAGCGGAGCAACGCTTCGGAACGCACGACCTCACGCGCGACGCCGACACGCTCGACACCTGGTTTTCCAGCGCACTCTGGCCGTTCTCCATTCTCGGCTGGCCTGACGAGACACCGGAGCTCGCATGCTGGTATCCTTCGCAGACGCTCGTGACGGGCGGCGAGATCATCTTTTTGTGGGTCGCGCGTATGGTGATGCTCGGGCTCTACGTCATGAATGAT
>JASHTE010000073.1 GCA_030040695.1 Vulcanimicrobiota bacterium
CGCGCTCAGGACAGGCTCCGGTGCGAAGCAACGAAGTCGAGGGACCGCCGCGCAAGTTTACGTCGGTCCCTCGACTCCGCGCCTTGGGCGCTTCGCTCGGGATGACAAGAGCATTGCTCGCTGCGCTCGGGATGACAATAGTGCTAGCGCTTACCGCGACAATAGCATTCGCGCAGCCGACGGGTGAGATACCCGGCTTCGACGGGAACGCGGGATGGATCAACAGCGCGCCGCTGACGCCGGCCGAGCTGCGCGGCAAGATCGTGCTCGTCGATTTCTGGGAGTACACGTGCATCAACTGCCTGCGCACGCTGCCGTACTTGCGGACGTGGTATGCGCGTTACCATAAGTACGGCTTCGTCATCGTTGGTGTGCAGACGCCGGAGTTCGCCTTCTCCGGCGAGCGCCAGAACGTCGTAGCGGCGACCAAGCGCCTCGGCGTCACCTGGCCGGTCGTGCTCGATCCGTACTACGCAATTTGGAATCGGTATCGAAACGACGTCTGGCCGCACGAGTTTCTCTTCGCGCCGGACGGCCGGCTCGTGCACGACGTCGAAGGCGAGGGCGAGTATCAAGAGACGGAGAGTGACATTCAACAGCTTTTGCGCGCTCAGCATCCGCATCTCGCGCTGCCGAAGGTGATGGCGCTCCTGCCGCAGGACAGCTACGATAAGCCCGGCGCGGTCTGCTATCCGCGGACGCCGGAGCTACTGCTCGAGCACGTGACGCCATATCGCGACACAGGCAGCGGCTATGAAGACGGCTCGGTCTACCTGCGTGGCAGCTGGCGCCGCACGAGCGAAGCGGAGGTCTCGGACGGGTTCCGCGACTCGATGCTCTTGCGCTACCACGCGATTCAAGTGATGGTCGTCATGAAACCGGAATACGGTGTCCCGGTGCGCGTCGCCGTAACGCAGGACGGGAAACCCGTGCGCCGCGCCGATGCCGGCAGCGATATTCGGTACGATGCCAACGGCGGCTCATACGTTGAAGTCGACGCGCCGCGCTCCTATGCCGTCATCATGAACGCGCACTATTCGCCGCAAGTCGACCTTCGTCTGAGTCCCGATCGTGCGGGTCTCGGTGTCTACGACTTTGCGTTCGAATCCTGCGAGGTTCCGGGAAGCCGCTGAGCAAAAGGCGCGCCGTACATGAACCTGATGGAGTATCAAGGGAAAGAGCTCTTCCGGCGTTGCGGCATTCCCGTACCGCCGTCGCTGCATTGCACGAACGCCGACGAAGCTGCCGCATTTGTCGCCGCGAATCCCGGTGAGTGGGTGGTAAAGGCGCAAGTGCTCATGGGCGGGCGTGGTAAAGCAGGGAAGATCAAGTTCGCCTCTACCGCGGAGCAGGCTCGCGACGTGACGCGAGAGATCATGGCGACGCCGATGCCGCCGAACCGACAGAATCCGAACGGGGAAGAGATTCACTCCGTGCTGATCGAGGCGAAGCTGCCGATCGCGAAGGAGGCATATTGTGCGATCGCGATCGATCGTGCGCACAAGCGTCCGGTGATGATGGTGAGCCGTTTCGGCGGCATGGACATCGAGGAGGTCGCGGAGCACCATTCCGACTCGATCGCCAAGCACTTCACCGACACCGCGGCCGGCTACTCGCCGTTCATCGGCCGTGAACTGGCATTTGCCGCGCAGCTCGACGCGGGGTATCGCAAAGCCTTCCCTGCACTTGTGGGCGCGCTCTACGAGCTCTTCTTTCTGTACAGTGCGAAGCTCGTCGAGATCAATCCGCTTGCGCTCACGGCAGACGGCCGCGTGATCGCCTCCGACGCGAAGGTCGAGCTCGACGACGACGCGCTCTTCCGGTATCCGGAGTTCGTGCAGTGGCAGAAGACGCTGCCGCTCGACGAAGACGAGACGCTCGCAGCGCAGGCGGGGTTGGGCATTCGCAACTTCCGTCGCTTCGACGGCACCGTCGGCACGATGGCGAACGGTGCCGGCCTCGCGATGGCGACGATGGATGCCGTGACGAACGCCGGAGGAAGAATTGCGAACTTCCTCGACGTCGGCGGCGGCGCGAACGCGGAGCGCGTGCGCAACTGCTACGAGCTCGTCATGAATCACACCAATGCAAGGGTGTTCTTCATCAATATCTTCGGCGGCATTACGCGCGGCGACGAAGTTGCGCGCGGCATCGTCACCGCGCTCGAGCAGACCCGCTCGCGCAAGGTCCCGCTCGTGATCCGGCTCACCGGTACCAATGAAGAACAAGGGCGCGCTATTCTTGCCGCTGCCGGCATGACGCCGGTCGAGACGATGGACGAAGGCGCAGCACGAGCGGTGGAAATCGCGCTCAGGATGACAGGTACGTGAGCATCTATTTGGATCAAAACTCGAAGATCATCGTTCAGGGGATCACCGGGAGCGAGGGTTCCTATCACACCGCGCGCATGCTCGCGTACGGCACGCACATCGTCGGTGGCGTGACACCGGGCAAAGGCGGGCAGAAGAGCGAGCACGGGCTCCCCGTATTCGACACCGTGAAGGAGGCCGTCAACGTAACGGGCGCTACGCAGACGGTGATCTTCGTCCCGCCTGCTTTCGCCGCAGATGCGCTCTTCGAGGCGCACGAAGCCGGGATCTCGCTTGCGGTTTGCATCACCGAAGGCGTGCCGGTGCATGACGTGCTCAGGGTGGTCGGTACGACGAGCGGCATGCGCATCATCGGTCCGAACTGCCC
>JASHTE010000074.1 GCA_030040695.1 Vulcanimicrobiota bacterium
GCCAGAGGAGCTTGTCGAGACGATTCGCGAGCTCGCTTCGCCGGAGTTCATCCGCGACGTTCAGCTCGGCTTCCATCGCGCGCCGATGGCCGTACGCGTCTCGCCGTACGCGATCGCGCTCGTCGATTGGAATCATCCATACGACGACCCCATCCGCCGCCAGTTCATCCCGGTAGCATCCGCACTCGTGCCCGACCACCCGCGTCTCGTTCTCGACTCGCTGCACGAACAGGCCGACTCACCCGTACCGGGGCTCGTCCACCGGTACGTTGACAAGGCGCTCTTCCTGCCGATTGCGGTCTGCCCGGTCTACTGTCGTTTCTGCACGCGCAGTTACGCAATCGGACCCGATACCGACAACGTCGACAAAGTCGAGCTCGCGAAGACCCCAAAGCAATGGCAGGACGTCTTCGCCTACGTCGCAAGCCGCCCGGAGCTCGAGGACATCGTGATCTCCGGCGGCGACGCGTACCAGCTGCCACCGAAGAATCTCGAGCTTATCGGCAACGCGCTGCTGGACGTTCCACACGTGCGGCGCATGCGCTTCGCAACGAAAGGCCCGGCGATCATGCCGATGAAGCTGCTCACCGACGAAGCGTGGGTCGATGCGCTCGCGCACATCGTCGACCGAGGGCGCAGCATGGGCAAGGATGTGGTGCTCCACACGCACTTCAACGCCCCCGAAGAGATCACAGAGATCACGCAGCGCGCGATGCGCGTTCTCTTCGGGCGCGGTATCTTCGTGCGCAATCAATCGGTGCTCATCCGCGGCGTCAACGACGAGCCCGAGCGCATGCAGTTGCTCGTGAAGCGCCTCGGCTATCTCAACGTGCACCCCTACTACGTGTACATGCACGACATGGTCAAGGGCGTCGAGGACCTACGCACGACGATCCAGACCGCCGTCGATATCGAGAAGTTCGTGCGCGGCAGCACGGCGGGCTTCAACACGCCGACGTTCGTCTGCGACGCTCCCGGCGGCGGTGGAAAACGCGACGTCCACTCGTACGAGTACTACGATCGCGAAAACGGCATCGCAGTCTACACGGCTCCCTCGGTGAAGCCCGGTCGCGCTTTCATCTACTTCGACCCGATCGATCGCCTCTCGTCTGCCGCGCAAGAACGTTGGCATGACGAGCAGAGCGCGCAGGAGATGATCCACGAAGCGCTCGCGCGAGCGGGCGTTCGTGACGAATCGCTCGTACCGGCGTGAGGCGCGTCTGCGTCTACTGCGGCGCACGCTCAGGGCGCGGTGACGCTTACCTCGAGGTAGCGCGTGAGACTGCGCGCGCGATCATTGCTCGTGGTTACGGTATCGTCTATGGCGGCGGACGTGTCGGCTTGATGGGCGCGCTCGCCGACGCGGCGATCGCGGCAGGCGGCGAGATCATCGGCGTCATTCCCGGCTCTCTCGCTGAGGCGGAGATCGCACATGCCGGTATCACGCAGCTCCACGTCGTCGACTCGATGCACGCGCGCAAGGCGCTGCTCACCGAGCTCAGCGACGCCTTCATCGCACTGCCCGGCGGCATCGGCACGATGGACGAGCTCTTCGAGGCGCTCACTTGGCGGCAGCTGCGTATCCACGACAAACCGGTGGGTGTTCTCAACGCGGGCGGTTACTACGATCCGCTCATCGCGTTGCTCGATCGCATGCTTGAGGAGGAGCTGCTCCCGGCCTCGACGCGTCGCTTCATGATCGTCGGCAATGAGATCGACGATCTTCTGGAAAAGCTGCTGGCATGAACCGTCTTGCTCGTCTCGTCCCTGTCTTGCTCTGCCTCGCCGTTCTTGCGGCGGCCATCGCGCCGACACCCGAGCCGGCGCAAACAACCGTGGCAAAGGCGCCGCCCCCAGGAGATCCGTTCCTCTGGCTCGAGGACAAGGACGGCGCCAGAGCAATGGCATGGGTGCGCGAGCAGAACGCGCGTTCGCTCCCACTGCTCGAGCGGGATCCGCACTACGCGACGTTCTACGCGCAAGCGCTGAAGATCAACGAGTCGGAGACGCGTATCCCGGGGCCCGAATACCTGCACGGAGAGATCTACAACTTCTGGCAAGACGCCACGCACGTACGTGGCATCTGGCGTCGTACGACACTCCAAAGCTACCGTAGTGCAGCGCCGTCGTGGACGACCGTGCTCGATCTCGACGCGCTCGCGCGGCGCGAGCACGCAAACTGGGTGTGGAAGGGCGCGACCTGCGAATATCCGGCCGAGACGCGTTGCCTCATCGAGCTCTCCGACGGAGGCGAGGACGCGGTAACGATCCGGGAGTTCGATCTGACGACGCGCAGCTTCGTTTCCGCCGGCTTCTCCTTGCCGCGCGCCAAGCAGAGCGTTGCCTGGGTCGACAGGAACACGCTGCTCGTCTCGCGTCCATGGACACCGGACGAGGTTACGGCATCGGGTTATCCGTACGACGTCAAGTTGCTGCGTCGCGGACAGCCGCTCGAGTCTGCGGTCGAGGTCTTCCGCGGCACGACGAGTGACATCGCGTGCGACGCGTTGACGCTGCAAGACGGGGCGGGGCATCAACTCGTGCTCGTCACCCGCGGCGTCAGCTTTTTCAATGCCGAGTATTTTCTGTTCTCGCACGGCGCCTTGCGCCGGTTTGCGATTCCACAGAAGTCGCAGCTGCAGGGATTGGTCGACGGTCGTTTGCTCGTCTCACTCAACGAGCCGTGGTCGGCTGGAGGGCACGCGTTCTCGCAGGGCTCGCTCGTCTCGATCGACAACGCCGCCGCCGATCCTGAGCAGCCCCACGCGACGCTCGTCTACGCGCCGGGGCCGCGGGATTCGTTCGATGACGCTTCCGTAACGCAGCACGATCTCGTCGTCGTTGCCTATCACAACGTGCGGGGACGCGCGTACGTCTACACGCCGATAGCCGCACAGCGCTGGACAAAGCGCGAGCTCGCGCTGCCCGACAACGCGACGATCGGGATCTCCGACACGAACCTCGATAACGACCGCATCTTCCTCTACGTGACAGGCTTCCTTATGCCGACGACGCTCTACGCCGGCGATGCGACGACCGGAGCTATCCAGCAGATCAAGGCGGTTCCCGCGGAGTTCAATGCGTCAAACGACGTCGTCGAGCAGCACTGGGCGACGTCGAGAGACGGCACGAAGATTCCATACTTTATCGTGCGCCCCAAGACGATGCGCTTTAACGGCAGAAATCCGACGGTGCTCACGGCCTACGGCGGCTTTCAGATCTCGATGACGCCTTCGTACTCGGGCGTCGTCGGAAAGCTCTGGCTCGAGCATCGCGGCGTCTACGTGCTCGCGAACATTCGCGGCGGGGGCGAGTTTGGCCCCGCGTGGCACGAGGCTGGGTTGAAGACGCATCGCCAGCGCATCTACGACGACTTCTACGCGGTCGGTCGCGATCTCGTCGCGCGTCACATCACCGATCCGCGACATCTGGGCATCGTCGGCGGCTCGAACGGCGGCCTCCTCATGGGCGTCGAGTTCACTCAGCACCCCGAGATGTGGAATGCGGTCCAAATCGAGGTGCCGCTGCTCGACATGTTACGCTACGAGCACATCGAGGCCGGCGCGTCATGGGTCGGCGAGTATGGCAGCGTCTCCGTTCCCGCCGAGCTCGCCTTCCTCGCGAAGATTTCGCCCTACGAAAATCTTCGCGGCGGGGTGGCGTATCCCGAGCCGTTCATCTGGACGACAACCAAGGATGATCGCGTCGGTCCCGAACACGCGCGCAAGTTCGCCGCAAAACTCGCGGCGATGGGCGTGCCGTATCTCTTCTACGAGGTCATCGAAGGCGGACACGCCGCGGGTGCCAACATCAAGGAGAGCTCGCAGACGCAAGCTCTCGGCTGGACCTACTTCACGATGAAGCTGATGGAGTAACGTTACTCTTTCAGCGCTTCTTCGATGATACGCTCTTGCTCGACGAGGTGTTGCCCCGCGTAGCCTTCCGCGGGGCTTGCACGGTAGGGCCGGCCGATGTACGCGATCTCGCGGGCGCGAGAGAGACGCTCGAGGAGGCGGCGCCGCACGTGCGCGCGTGCGCCCATGTTCTTCGGCTCTTCCTGCACCCATACGAGCGTCCTCGCGTTCGGGTAGGAGTCGATGAGCGCGCTGATCTCCTCGTGCGGTAGTGGCGCGAGCATCTCGACGCGCGCGATCGCGGTTTTCTTCGTCTTCTTGTACTGCTCGCTCTCGATGAGATCGTAGTAGACCTTTCCCGTGCAGAGCAGAAGCCGCTCGATGCGCGCCTTGTCCTTCACGGTGGGATCGTCGATGACCGCCCGGAAGCCCTGCTCCGCAAGTTCGTCGAGCGTGCCGTAGGATGACTCGTGCCGTAGGAGCGATTTCGGCGTCAGGATCACGAGAGGCACCGGCGCCGGATCTTCAGCTTGCACGCGCAGAAGGTGGAAGTAGCTCGCACTGGTCGACGGGTACGCAACGCGAAGATTATTTTCCGCGCTCAACTGCAGAAAGCGCTCGAGGCGCGCCGAGGAGTGCTCCGGGCCGCCGCCTTCGTACCCGTGTGGGAGGAGCAACGATAGGCGCGAGACCTGCCCCCACTTTGCCTGCCCGGCGGAGATGAACTGATCGACGACGATTTGGGCGCCGTTGAAGAAGTCCCCGTACTGCGCCTCCCAGAGCACGAGTGCATTCGGCTTCGCCGTGCTGTAGCCATACTCGAAGCCCATGCATGCGTACTCCGAGAGCGGGCTGTTGTGAATCTCGAAGGAGGCGCGCGCACCGCTCACGTGCTGCAGCGGAATGTAGAGGCTATCGTTCCCAACGTCATGCCAGACGGCGTGACGATGGCTGAACGTACCGCGCTCAGTATCCTGGCCGGTGAGGCGCACGGGAACTCCTGCGCTCAGCAGCGATGCAAAGGCGAGTGCCTCCGCCATTCCCCAATCGACGAGACCACGCTCGCGAATCACCCCGGCGCGCCGCTCGAACTGCGTGATCAGCTTCTTGTTCAGCCTGAACTGCGCCGGTACGTGCACAAGCTCGCTGCTCCAGGTGAGAAGTTGTGCGCGATCCGCGCGTACCGTCACCGGAACCGGCGCGAGTCCATTCCCCGCGAGATCGGCCAGAATTCCTGAGAGGCTCTTCCCGCCCGCCTTCACTCGATGGTGGGCCTCACGTATCTTTGCCGTCGCCTGCTCGAACAAATCGTTCGCTTCGTCCGCGGTGAGAATCGACTGTGCGACGAGCTTGTTCGCGTACAGCTCCCGTGCCGTCGGATGCCCTTTGATCGTTTCGTACATCAACGGCTGCGTGTACGCCGGTTCGTCGGTCTCGTTGTGGCCGACGCGCCGATAACCGATGAGATCGATCAGGACATCGCGCTCGAAGGCGCGCCGAAACTCGATCGCTAGATGGACGGCTGCGATGCACGCGTCGACATCGTCGGCGTTGACGTGAACGATCGGAACGTCGAAGCCTTTCGCGATGTCGGAGGCGTAGCGCGTCGAGCGCGCATCGGCAGTCTCCGTCGTGAAGCCGATCTGATTATTCGCAATGACGTGGAGCGTGCCGCCGACAGCATACCCCGGCAGCGCCTGAAGATTGAAGACCTCCGAGACGACGCCTTGACCCGTAAAAGCTGCGTCGCCGTGAATGAGAATCGGGGCGGCTTTGAGTCGGTCCTCACGCGGAATCCCCTGTGCGTCGTCGGTCTGCAGCGCGCGCGTTGCGCCTTCGACAGCGGCATCGACCGCCTCGAGATGGCTCGGATTGTTCGCGAGCGTCACCTCGATCGACGCCTTCCCGCTGCGATACACTCCCTGCTCGCCATGATGATACTTGACGTCGCCCGTGACGTCGTCGTCGCCGACTCCAGCGCGCTCGTTCGCGGCCTCGAACTCGGCGAGTATATCTTCGTACGGCAGACTGAGGATGTGGGCGATCGTGTTGAGACGGCCGCGGTGCGCCATGCCGACCACCGCATGCTCGACACCTTCCTCCGAGAGCATCTCGAGCATCTCCTCGAGCATTGGGATCAACGCATCGAGCCCTTCAACCGAGAAGGTCTTCTGGCCCAAGAACGTGCGCCGCAAATACCGTTCGAGCGCCTCGACGCGCGTCAGCCGTCGCAGGATCTCCCGACGGCGATCGGCGCTTAGTGCGGCCCGATGCTTTCCCGACTCGATGTACTCACGAAGCCAGCGGCGCTGCTCGATCGACGAGATGTGCTCGATTTCGAAGGCAATCGTCGAGCTGTAGATGGCGCGCAGCTCGGGAATCACGTCGGCGAGCGTCTTGCCGGGAACTTTCACCTCCAGGACGGCGGCGGGGACAGCACTCTGCAACGCAGGCGTCAAGCCGTAACTCTGCGGATCGAGTGAAGGATCTCCGGAGGGCTCCGAGCCCAGCGGGTCGAGGTGTGCGGCGAGATGGCCGTGCGTGCGATAGGCGGCGACGATCGCCATTCCGGCTGCGACGGCGCGCAAGATCTCCTCGGAAGCGCGCTTCTCGCGTGCGGGCTCCGCCGGCACTTCGGCGACGACGCCGAGCGGCGGTGGAAGCTGCAAGGCAGCGAAGATCGCTTCATAGAATCCGTCGCGCCCTTGCAAGAGGTCATCGATGCGGCGCAAGTATTCGCCGGATTCCGCTCCGCTGATGACGCGATGATCGTAGGTCGAGGTCATCTGCATCACCTTGCCGATGCCGAGCGCGCGCAGCGCTTGCTCGTTCGCCGCGGAGATTCCCACCGGGAATCCGATAGCGCCGGTCGCGATGATCGCGCCCTGTCCGGGCATGAGTCGCGGCACGGAAGCAACCGTTCCGATACCCCCGGGATTGGTCAGCGTAAACGTTGCGCCGCTGAGATCGTCGGCGGTGAGCTTGTTCTCTCTCGCGCGTGAGACGAGATCGTCGTAGCGTGCGAGAAAGCTCGGGAAGTCGAGTGCGTCGGCATGCTTGATCACCGGAACGAGGAGAAACCGCGTGCCGTCTTTGCGCTGCATATCGACGGCAAGGCCGAGGTGAACGCCGGACTCGACGCGTTGTGGCTGACCCGTTTCATCGCGCCGAAAGGAGCGCGTGATCATCGGCTGCTCATGCGCAGCGCGCGTGAGCGCAAAGGCGATGACGTGCGTAAACGATAGCTTCTCGCTCCGCCCTGCGGCGCGTAGCGCTGCATTCAGCTCTTTACGGCGTGCATCGAGCAGGTCGACTGCGATAGCTCGGAAGCTGGTCGCGGTCGGAATCGCTAGGCTCTGCTCCATGTAGCCGACGAGCGCCGCGGCCGGGCCTTTGAGTGGCGTTTGTGTCGCGCCTACCGGCAGAGGCGGCTGCGGCGGCACGGTCGCGCGCTTCGCGCCCTGCGCTTGCTCCACGACGTCTTGGCGCAGGATCAATCCTTCCGGCCCCGAGCCGGAGATGCGCGTGAGATCGAGATCGCCGCGCTCTGCAACGCGCTGTGCTTGCGGCGTCGCCATGCCCGCGCCGGCGACCGGTGCAGGCGGCGCACCTTTCGCCGGCGTTTGCGGCTTGCTCTCCGGTTTCGGCGCAGGTTTCATGCTCGGCGCCGCGCCGTTCCCCGAGCTCTTCGTCGTGTCGATCTCCACGAGCGCCGAGCCGACTTTGACCGTTGCACCCTCCTCTGCGAGGATACGCGTGATAACGCCGGAGGCGGTCGCCGGGACTTCGACGTCGACTTTGTCGGTCGTCACGTCGACGAGCGGATCGCCCTCGGCGACGAAGTCGCCGATTTTCTTGCGCCACTCGACGATGGAGCCTTCGGTGACCGACTCGCCCATCTCGGGCAGCGTCACTTGCACGGTTGCCTCTGCCACTGCTGTTCTAACCTATTCTAAGGTGAAGCGCGCGCCCCCGCGCCTTCAAAAATAGCCGGCGGGCAGCACGGGGGCCGCGATCCGCGCGTTCCTGTTGAACGCCGGCCGTTCGTGCGAGAGCACGAATGCCGCGACATCGTAGGCTTCACGCGCCGTAAGCGTCCGCGGCGCGTTCTTGGGCATATTGTAGTAAACGAAGCCGGTCATCCGGTCGAGATGGGCCATCCCTGCGCCCGCATTGAAGGAGCCGGTTCCCCAAAGAGGCGGGTAGGCTACGCCCCCGGCACCGTTTGCTCCGTGACAGGTCGAGCACCGCTGCGCGTACAACGCCGCGCCCGCT
>JASHTE010000075.1 GCA_030040695.1 Vulcanimicrobiota bacterium
AAGTTGAGCAGAACGCGGAGAGTCAAGTCGCTTCGGCGATCACCGACGTCATCGACCGCTACCGCGGCACGCCGTAACAGCGCTCCCGCGTTTCAAAAGTGCATACCAGTTGGCACATACCTATGCGAGAATCTCGACATGGCGTGGTGTAAGTATGATTGGAAGTCAGTTCTCGAACATCGCGCGGCCGGAGACACGATCGAGGAATGCTCGAAGAAGTTCGGGTTCTCTCAAGATGCGTGGTATAAGGCGGTTTCGCGCGGAGCCATCGAGGCGCCGACGGTTAGGCAAAAATCACGGCGGGAGAGCGCGTTATGATCAAAAGGCGACTAGTAATGTGGCCTAGCGGAATGGCGGGGAAGAAACCTCTGCATTCAGATGCACCATATCAATGGCATCAACACCGACAATCGCCTCGAGAATCTCAGGATGCTTTGTCCGAATTGCCACAGCCAAACGGAGACGTTCGGCAAAAGAAACTGGGTATTGCAGAGAAGCCGCCGCAGTGAACGTGCGGCGGCTCGAGAGAATCTAGCCCCAGCCGGATTCGAACCGGCGTATCAACCGTGAGAGGGTTGCGGCCTAGGCCTCTAGCCGATGGGGCCGTGGCTCCGGGGGTTGGGCTCGAACCAACGATCTTCTGATTCAGAGTCAGACGCCTTACCAACTTGGCCACCCCGGAAAGTCACCGGTCCACTATACTACGACGATGCGGCCGAGCCTTGCAAGTTCTCTTAAAAGGAAAACTCGCCGCTGCGCAGGCATTCTCTGAAACCTATGTCCGAGGTTCAGGCGATCATTCTCGTTGGCGGCGAGGGCACGCGCCTTCGTCCGTTGACGTATGGAACGCCGAAACCGATGGTCCCGATTGCCGGCGTGCCGTTCCTCGCGCGCAGCATGGAGCGTCTCTATGAGGCGGGCATCACCGACGTTATCCTCGCGGCTGGATATATGCCCAAGGCGATCACGGACTATTTCGGCGACGGCTCGACCTTAGGAATGCACGTTACCTATGCAATCGAGGAGACGCCGCTCGGTACGGCGGGCGCGCTCAAGAACGTGGAGGAGCACGTGCACGGCCCATTCTTCGTCTTCAACGGTGACATTCTCACGAGCCTCGATCTGCCCGCGATGATAGAGCATCATAAGAGGAAGGGCGGCGTCGGAATGCTGCACTTGATCGAAGTCCCCGACCCTTCCGCCTTCGGCTGCGTCGTGCACGACGCCGACGGCGCCATCTCTGCGTTTATAGAAAAGCCGCCGCCGGGAACGGCGCCGGGTAACGACATCAACGCCGGAACCTATCTGCTCGAGCGCGAGGTGCTCGACGCCATTCCCGCAGGGCGGCCTGTCTCGATCGAACGAGAAACCTTCCCGCAGCTGATCGCGTCGGGCAAGAAACTCTATGCGCACGTGACGGGCGACTACTGGATCGATCTCGGGCGGCCCGAGAATTACTTGGCCGCGCACCGCGACGTGCTTGCCGGCATCATGCCGCTGCTCGTCGAGCCGGGCGTTACGGGAGAAGGAGCCGCAGAGCTGCGTGACCGTCGCGGAATCATTGCGCCGGTGCACCTCGACGCCGGAACGACAATCGATCCGACGGCAAAGGTGGGTCCGAACGTCGTGCTCGGGCGAGGTTGCTGCGTAGAGGCCGGTGCCGTCGTCCGGGAGTCGGTCCTCTGGGACGACGTGCTCGTAGGCCCTCAGGCGACCGTTGAAGAGGCGATCCTCGCCTCCGGCGTCCGCGTCGGGAAGGGGGCAAAAGTGGGGGCTGGGAGCGTCGTAGGCCACGGATATGTGGTTGCGAACGGGGCGAGGGTTGAGCCAGGAAGCAAGTTAAGCGACCACCAAAAGTAGCGAGTAGGGGGTTTCCCGCTAGTTTGTCTCAGGTCTTCCAGGGTAGAATCGACCCATGAAGGCCGGATCGCTGCAGACGCTCCGTATCGGCTCCGTCCCGCGTACGATTTTTCTGGGTTCCTACCCGCCGCGGGAGTGCGGAATTGCCACATTCACGCGCGACGTCGTCGAAGCATTCGACCGGCAGTTTGGCGTGCGCAGCCGAGTCATTGCCATCGATGAGCCCGGTGGAGAGGTACGGCGCTATCCGCCGGAAGTCGTCGCCCGCCTGAGCCAGACCGATCACCCGAGCCACATTCGTGCGGCCGAGTTTGTCAACCAGGGTCCGGCGCAGCTGTTGAACATTCAGCACGAGTACGGTCTCTTCGGCGGAGATCGCGGCGAATGGTTGATCGATTTACTTGCCGATCTTACTAAGCCCGTCGTGCTGACGTTGCATACCGTTCTCCCAGAGCCGGACGAAAAGATGTTGCAGGTCACGCGCAAGCTCTGCCGCTACTCGACCAAGGTTGTCGCACTTTCAGAGACGGGACGCGAGCTCCTCGAGCGCGTTTACGAGGTCGAGCCCAGCAAGCTTCGCATCATCCATCACGGTGTTCCCGATGTTCCGTTCCAAAGTACACAGTCGCAGAAGGCATCGTTCGGTATCGGGCAGCGAGCTGTGATCTCCACGTTCGGCCTCATCAGCCGTGGCAAGGGATTAGAATATGCGCTCGAAGCGATGCGCGCAATCGTGGCGCGCCATCCCGAGACGCTCTACCTCATTCTCGGCGAGACGCATCCGGTGGTCCGTCGTCAGGAGGGAGAGTCGTACCGCGAGTCGCTGCACGAGCTCGTGCGCGAGTATGGACTGCAATACAACGTCGAGCTCGTCGACAAGTACCTCGACCTTGACGAGATCATCAGTTACCTCGGCGCAACCGACATTTACTTGACGCCCTACCTCAATCCGACGCAAATCGTGAGCGGCACGCTCGCGTATGCCGTCGGTTGCGGCAAGGCCATCGTCTCGACGCCGTACCTGTACGCGGAGGAACTCTTGGCATACAGTCGCGGCTTCCTCGTTCCGTTCAAGGACGCGAACGCGATTGCCGCGCGCGTCATCGCGCTGCTCGACGACCCGATCTTGCGCCGTGCGACGGAGCGGCGCGCGTATCGATTCGGGCGTCAAATGACGTGGCCACGCGTCGCTGGGGAATACGGGCGACTCTTCAGCGAGCTCGTCCCGCCGAGTTCGATCGAGCTCGTCGGAACCGCGTAGTGCCGCCGGCGCAGCGCCCGCTCGACCACCTCGCCACCTTAAGCGACGACGTGGGCGTGATTCAGCATGCGGTCGAGAACGTACCAAATCGCTCGACCGGCTACTGCACCGACGACGTCGCGCGCGCGCTGATCGTCGTGCTCGCGCGCCTGCGGGTCGTTCCTGGCGACGAACAAGCGCGAAAGCTCGCGTCGATCTATCTCGCCTTTCTCGCTGATG
>JASHTE010000076.1 GCA_030040695.1 Vulcanimicrobiota bacterium
CGGTACGCAATCCTGATACCGTTGGCGGGCCGACGAGCTCGTAATCGTCAGCCTCCACGACGCATCCGATGACCACGGGGCCGCACGCGGTTGGAATGGTGAGTCCGTGAGGCAAACTGGGATCGCGCAACGGATGCGGCGTCTCTAGTCCGCTTGCAATCCACGTTCCAGGCTCGAGGCGTAAGCGCGGTTTTGGATCGCGAGTGACGACGTCGACCGCTTCACCGTCGCGTCCCGCACTGACGACCCCCGTACGTACGCCATGCACGACCGCGGCCTCATAGAGCGCTCGCATCGTCACGGTTTTCCCGACATTCTTTGCGGTCCCGACGACGGCAACCGATCGAGCGCCGCTCTCGCGGACGCGCCCGAGCAGCGCCTCTCCGACGCTCATCGAGGCGCGCCGATCTGCGGTGTGCTTAGGAGGTGCTGATGTGAGCGGTGAGCGAGGCGACGGCGTTGCGCAACTGCGAGAGCGTGAAGGGCTTGTTCAAGAACAGGTCGGCACCCGCGGCGCGTGCGCGCTCCGTGACTTGGGAAGCGTGCCCACTGATCATGAGAATCGGCACTTGCCCCCACTCGCTCGAGCGCACGCGCTCGATGAGATCGAGCCCGGAGATGCCCGGGAGCATGAAATCGCAGATCATCATGTCGAACGGCCCCTCGCGGTCGAGCGCGAGTATCGCGCTCTCGCCGTCTCCACAGCACTTGATCTCGTACGGACCACGGCGAAGCACGGTCTCGATCAGCATACAGATCGCCGGATCGTCGTCGGCGACCAACACCCGGTGACGTCGCTGCTCCATACACGCGCCCTTCGCCGGTCCAGCTGTTCAGCCTCGCACCTCCCCTTCAGCTTTGGTAAACTTTGCGTGATGAATCGTGACGGCTCGGGCCTCCTCTTCCTGCTCTTCTTCGCGCTGCTCGCCGCCGCAGTCGCCCTTCCCGTTCTCGCCGTCCTCATCTCGATACGCCCGACTGAGGTCGCAGCCGTCTTCAGCTCCTCCTTCGTGCGCGACGCCGTCCGCGTCTCGTTCTTTGCCTCGCTCATGGCCACGGCCGCGGCGACGGTGCTCGGCGTTCCCGCAGGCTACGCGATCTCGCGCGCCTCTCGTCGCGTTCGTCTGCTCGCCCTTCTCCTACTCGCGCTTCCGCTCGCCTTTCCTCCGGTTGCTTCCGGGGTGATGCTGCTCTCGCTCTTGCGCGGCACGCCGATACCGGATTCGCTGCTCGGCGTTGCCGCGGCGGAGTTCTTCGTTGCGGGATCGTTCGTCGCGATTGCGAGTGCGGCGGCGTTCTCGGCGCTCGATCCGATCTACGCCGACGCGGCGCGCACGCTCGGCGCGAGTGAATGGCGTATTTTCCTGCGCATCGCGCTTCCCGCCGCACTCGGCAACATCGGCGCCGGAATCGCCTTCACCTGGCTGCGAGCGCTCGGCGAGTACGGGGCGACATCGATCCTCGCCTATCACCCCTCCTCCCTTCCGGTCGCGCTCTACGTCACGCTTTCGGCATCCGGCGTGCGCGCCGCACTCGCGCTCTGCTACGGCTTCGTCGTGCTCACCGTCGTCGTGCTCGCCCTACAGTGGATTCTCCGCCGCAGCGTCGTACAGTAGCCGTCTGTGATCGAGCGCCTCCTCTCGCCGGACTCGTCGTTTCAGCGACGCTTCTTCTTCATCGCGCGGCGCTTCGTCGCCGGAGAGCGTATCGCCGACGCGGTCGAGGCCGTTCGGCGACTCAACGAGACGGGCATGAGCGCTTCGCTCGATTTTCTCGGGGAGGACGTCACGGATCGCCAGACCGCGACGAAGACGACCGAGACGTACCTGGCGATGCTGGACGCGATCGCCTCTTCCGGTATACGCAGCAACATCTCGGTAAAGCTCACCGCGATCGGCTTGCTCATCGGAGACGACTTCGCGCTGGGTAATCTCGAGCGCATCCTCCAGCGCGCGCACATAAACCCTGATCCATTCGTGCGCATCGACATGGAGGGAAGCGCAGTTACGCAGCGCACGCTCGCAATCTTCGAGCGCGCCTTCGGCGAGTACGAGAACGTCGGCATCGTGCTGCAAGCGATGCTCAGGCGCACGCCCGCCGACGTGGAGCGCGCGGTCGCCTTGGGCGCTCGAGTGCGGCTCTGCAAAGGCGCATACAAGGAGCCACCGAGCATTGCACTTGCCTCGACGGATGATATTCGCGCGCAGTACCTCCGGCTCGCCGAGCCGCTCCTCGATCGCGGGGTCTATCCCGGCATCGCGACTCACGATCGCCGCTTGATCGCCGGCGTCAAAGAGATCGTTCGCGCGCATGGAATCTCGCGCGACCGCTTCGAGTTCCAAATGCTCTACGGATCTCGCCCCGAGCTCCAACGCCGCATCGTGGCGGAAAACTACAACCTGCGCATCTACGTGCCGTTCGGAACGCATTGGGCGGGATACTTCTATCGACGGATCGCCGAGCGCCGTGAGAACGCGCTCTTTGCGCTCTCCTCGATCTTCAGCAGGTAAGGGCTCATGCGCGCCGTCGTTCAACGTGTAACGCAGGCTCGCGTGGTCGTCGGAGATCGCGTCACCGGCCACGTGGAGAACGGCCTCGCGGTGTTGCTCGGCGTCGCCGTCGACGACGAGGAGCGCGACGCGCGTTGGATGGCCGAGAAAATTGCCAACCTGCGCATTTTTCGCGACGCCGAAGGCCTCATGAACCGCTCGCTGCTGGAAGTCGGCGGTAGCGTACTGCTCGTGTCGCAGTTCACGTTATACGGCGATACGCGGAAAGGACGGCGACCGTCTTTCATCGCTGCGGCAAAGGAGCCGCTCGCGCGCGAGCTCTACCGTCGCGCCGGTGCCGAGCTCGAGCACCTCGGCGTCCCTGTCGCCTACGGCGAGTTCGGCGCCGACATGAACGTCGAGCTCACCAATCAAGGCCCGGTGACGATCCTCCTCGATTCCAAGGCGTGATGTACGTCAAGGCGGCGGCAGTTTTTCGTCGGCTATCCGCTCGATCCGCAGGACGCGATCGGCTTCCACGAGGCGCCCGAGGACGTCGAAGCCGCCGCTCACTTCCCCGAAGACGGTAAAGTCCCGATCGAGGTGAAGCTGTGGCGAGAGAGTGATGTAGTACTGTGTTCCGGCCGAGTCGCGCAGCGCTTGCGCGTTCGGTGGATTCGTGTAGTTTAGACCCATTGATATGACGTAGCTGTCCTGCACGATCGGGTTCTCCTCGGAGTGAATCGAGTAGCCGGCGTCACCGTTGCCGTTGTCATGCGGGTCGCCGGTCTGCACCACGAAGTCGGGGACGATGCGAAACCAGCGGTTGTTATCGTA